>JABMPO010000004.1 GCA_013203015.1 Fidelibacterota bacterium | reverse complement strand
TTTCGGACTTGATTTTAGCAGTAGCAAAAATATACATGGCATTTTCCAGGGATACTTCAAATGTCAGATTTTCCGGAATAGTCGCTTGTTTAGCATCCGTTTCTGATCCTGAATCCGGGGAGATGGTAAACAGCACCACTGGACCCGGCATTGCGCTGCCGGCCGGAACTGTCGCTTGAAACTCATATTGGTAATCGACCCCATTTTGCATTTCAATTTCAAGATCAGGATTCGTAATCTGCCAGTATTCGGAATCCTGCCATTTGATATGTAAATCAGAATCAAATGTTAGTTCACTGCCAAAATTGCACTCAGCGCTAAACTGCAGGAGGGAATCAGCGAATTCAACAATCTCCAGGTCACCCAACTGGCTTATCAGGTTCTGTTCCAGTTCCATGATACCAAAATCAATATACTTTTCATCATCTGCTAATTCGCCCGTACTTAAGATGGTAAATCGATCAATCGTATTTCCATCGAGATCAACAGCCTCACCGGTAATTTTCTCGGCCGAAACTTCCAGCATAAGAAAATGGTGAATACTCCGGGAAACGGCCATAAATGGTTGCGGTTCAATTTTATATAATGGGGCGCCACCTCCGGCAGTAGTAATATGTGTAACGGGAGTCTGACCACTGCCACCATGGCCGATTGGATGATTACGGAGATAGTAATGGTCATGCCCTGAAAACACCAGGTTTACCCCGTATTTTTCAAAAAGCGGTTGCCAGTGATATCTGAAATCATAAACAGGACGGCTGGGATGAACATGAAACAATGGGTAATGCAGGAGAACTATAGTCCACTGCTGGTCGATATTCGCCTTTAGATCGGCTTCTAACCACTGATACTGTTCGGATTCCGGGTCGGTAGCCACACCGGTATTAAGTCCAATGATATGAACCATACCATAATCGGCAGACCAGTAATGTTTATTCTTGTGTAAAGGAAAATATTCGTAATAATAGCCGGATTCCCGCTCATGATTTCCCAGAACGGGATAAATGGGAATCTGTTGCAGCAGATCGGCCGCTGGTGCAAAAAATTCCGGTTCCCAGCGGGACAAAATTTTTCCGTTAACAACCAGATCACCGGTGTGTAAAGCGATATCAGGATTATACTCCAGCGCCTTATTAATAATCTGTTCATGTACTGTGGGATTACTGCGGCTGTCACCATAGGCCAAAATTCTAACATTTCCGGTGTCACTGGCGGGGGCAATTTCAAAATAGGCTGTGTCTGTCCGACCGCCCTGCCAACGAACCTGGTAGTAATATTTATTATCTGGTTCCAAGTCGGTTAAAGTATACGAATGCAATCGTAACTTGATTGAATCTTTGGCAGCTAAAGTAAGTTCTGAAGTGTTCGCACTTAATAGCAGCGTTGCTTTAACTTCCTTTTTAGTGCCAACTAAAATTGTAATTCCATCTTTAGTCGGGGATTGGAGCCAGGGTCCAATATGAGTAGATTTTTCCTTGCATCCCGTCAGAACAAGTAAGATAATGAAGAGAAATTTTATTTGCTGTTTAAGTTTCATTGGTAATCCTTCAGGAAGAAAAATTTTATTGTACGAATAGGTTGAAATTTAAAGTGAACATGTATAATAGTATATTATTCAAAAATTGACAACAGCTGAGAAGTATTCACGCCAATAGGTTAAGACTGCCTGCTCGTATTTATTCCTCGTTACACTACAGGAGCGATGCACTAGTGAAATGGAGCCTGGAAGCAGATTGTTACGGATTGTACGACAGTCATCCTGACTGTCGGCGAGCGATTGCAGCGTCAGACAGGCGTCAATCCAATTCAAATGGAATAATCTTTATCTAATATGCATAACGGGTTATTCAATTATACGGTAATCCGCATCCTTTTGCATTTCGATGCCAAGTTGTTTGGCTCTCGCCTTATTCACTATTCTGACACTTTCCGGTGGATCAGTAATTTTCAGGTCTGCTGGGGCAGTGCCGGTTAGAATTTTTAGTACTATTTCCGCTGCAACTCTTCCCTGGGTATTCCCGGCTTTATAGGCGCTGCAGAGTGCTCCATCTTTTACGGCAAAATCGAATGAAGCGAATTCCGGTAACTTGTTATTCTCGTTTATCCACTGCATGACATTCGAGGGTGGCATACTTACAGTACCCTCGGCATCTTTTAGGGTATTGTAGTTAAATATCCCAATAGCATCCACTTGATCCTGCCAGGCCATAATTTTTGTTTTCCATTCGTCAAAATCATTAGTGGCAACTACTTCCAATATTTCAACCGGAAGGTTTAAAGATGGCAACCGTTCATCAATTCCCGATGATGTTGGGCTGTCATCAGAAATAAAAGCTACTTTTCGTACCGTGGGATCTAATTCGGTAACCAGGTCAATCATGGCCTTTAATGGGATATGTTCGACAACTCCGGTGATATTTGCTGTCGGAAAACCATAATGGGCCGGTTCGAAATTCATTCCCGCGAAAACTACCGGCAGGGTGGAACCGGCATAATGCTTGGCGACCCATTCACAGGCATTGTCATCAAAAACCATTAGTACATCGGGCTTAAAAACAGTTATGCTGGCGATGGCTTTATCGGTGATCGCTTGTTTCCATTCCGGGCTGGTTTTACGCTTGGTATCCATATAAAATAGTTCCAGTTCAATATTATTCCCGGCAAAGCCTTTAGTAATGCCCTTGTTTTCGTCAATAACCCAGGAGAATTCGGAATGATAACTAAATACGACGAAGACTTTTTTGATTGAAGGTTGACCAGCGAAAATCACAGTGGCCGCAATCAACAGTGGTATACTAATGCTAAGTATTTTCATTTTATTTCTCCTTTGTTAAACCGATGATTGAATTTACGGTGATTAAACATACATCCTAATCCCAGGTTGTGCAAACTGTAGATAAATGACTTTCTGGTAAATCAGCCTCTATTGTTTGAACCGCTCAAATGATCTTAATAGCCTTCCTTTTTGAGACAAATCCAAATTAGCTTATAAAGCAGTCGCAAAACAACTAATTCTGATCAATAATGATCTTAGGGTAGCAACATAGTAGCGATGTCACTAATGATATCAGGGAGTCAGGCAATACCAATTTAGTTGAAATGTTACGACAGTTTGAAAATTCTAAATAGAGTGGATGATTTGTGCCTCCATCTATAAGATCGTAAACACCTCCAACCTTTGTTGGGTAAATACTGGAAGGGGCCAGCGCAAACTGACCCCTCAATCATAGAGATACTATTTAATCAAAAGCATCTTCTTAGTTTGCGTATAATTTGCAGCGATTATCTGATAAAAGTATACTCCCGAACCAAGTAGTTTCCCAAAGTTATCAGTTCCGTCCCATATTATTGCTTTATATCCTGCTTCTTCTGTTTGGTTAACAAGTGTAGCGACTTCACGTCCCAGAATATCATAGATATCGATTCTGACATGGGAAATCTCAGGTAGATCATACCTGATCGTTGTAACAGGGTTGAAGGGATTGGGGAAATTCTGCCGCAGTTGATATTCAGTGGGTAACGCGGCTTCATCACCAATCGACAGCATTATTAAACCGATCATTGTATTGCTAATCACAGGATTTTCATTGATCCGGAATTTCTCCAAGAGGACAACGAAGGACTCATCGATACTCTCATCGAGCGTAATCCGCACCGTGGCAAATAAATCGTTCGTTCCATCAGGCATAGCACCAGCGCCAACGATTGTTATCCGATTGGTATCCATGACAGTTTCGATAAAGAAACCATCGAGGGATTCAGCCCACATAATAGTATCAATTTGGATAAGCTCATTATTGAAACTGAGAGTCCCTTCAAATGAATAAATATTAGCACCATCATTGATATATAAAGGTATATCAACGGTAGTTCCTGGCGAAACAGATGTAAAACCTACATCTAAGGAACCAGATGCCAGTAATGAACCCATGCTACTATCATAGGGTAATGTATCTATCAGGGCCGTAACATATCTGAGAATCAGGGAAGCATCCAGGGCTGAAAGTGTCGTGTCAAGACTCACATTCCCGATACTTTGCTGTGCATCATTCAGGTTTATTATGCCAGCGAGATGTTGCAGAATTAAACCGGCATCGTAAGCCTGTACGACGGTATTAAAATCAACATCACCATAGAGACCAAAAATATTAATATAGTCGGTCCTGGTGAAAGTTGAAGTCATATCGGAACTGTCAGTGACCGTTAAGGCAACACTAAAATCTCCCGGCTGCTGATAGGTATGGGAGGGATTTTGTTGAGTCGAGAAGGTACTGTCTCCAAAATCCCAATTCCAGGTAACAATTGGGTAAGTGCCTTGAGTTGAATTGTCGGTAAACTGTACGACCAGCGGATAAACCCCGGTTGTCTGACTTGCTGTAAAATCAGCAGCAGGTCCCCATATAACACTGATGCTGCCATTTTGAATATCTACATCAATCTCACCAGTATTGTAAATTGCTGATACTATGTTCAAAGGAACTGTCTGTGAATTGGTGGTATCGGGGACAGCAAATTTCAGCCAGAACAGGACACCATCTCCGTTAATCGGCGTAGCTCCAGCTGAAGCAGTGATTAATAGTGAATTAGTTGCATTTACAGAAATATTCCAACCAGAGTATCCCAGCATGCTGTTTTCAGTTACGATTTCCAGAAATTCCAGAACACCTTGAAATCCGCTGATATTAATTTCCGAAGAAATAAAACTGGTATCAGTAGGAATAGTTGTGTTTAAGGCGACTAAGATGGTATCACCATGCATAACCTGGTATTCGTCAAAACTCAAAGACACCGGGCCAAGGGGTGCATTAAACGGTTCAGGAAGCCAGCCCCCATAATTAACGAAGCCATAACTGTTATCATCATAGTAATCATAGATTTTCTGGATATTTTTAGGATTACCACCGGCATTCATGGAATCAGTAGTGGTGGTGCCCCACCAGTTATAGCGGGCATCCAACTCC
>JABMPO010000066.1 GCA_013203015.1 Fidelibacterota bacterium | reverse complement strand
TTACTACACCCCATAAAAGCGATGAGCAGGATTGGTAATAATACAATATTTTTCATGTCTTTCTTTCTTCTTTAATATTCCGTACAAATTTTTAATCCCATAAGAATAGACTTATTATTTATTTGCCGCAATGACCAAATCATTCCCGGCAATATCCGACCAATGATACAATTTGAAAGTTCCATCGTCTGTCATTGCTACGAATAAGCCACTGGGGAACTTATTTCCCAATGCAACACTAGTGACATCTGAGCCATCACTTCGGACGGTAGAAACATCGACCATTTTTATTAATCTATGTAAATGTGGACGAGCAGGTATGCTATCTTCAGGGTCATCAATATCTATCTCTGCAGGCGTACCTTCTCTTGGATAAATTCTAAATCTGCCGGCATTTTGATCCGAAACTAAAATATAGCCGGTTTTGTCGTCGATATTATATATGGAGATTCCTTCATTGTCTTTCAGATAATCCAGTGTATAGATTAAGCCCAATTCTTTATCGGCGTCAGGTGCATCGGGATCTGCATGATATTTCCTGACAGCAAATTGTTCATCTGAATAATACACATACCCCAATTGATCATCTACCGCAATCGATTCAATTTCTTTTAAACCACTGTATCTGCCAAATGATCTGACTTTTGTGCCTTTTACATGGCCGTTGCCGTCATCTTCAAGCAAATACTGCCATAAGTACAAATCCGACGGTCCTTTCTTTCTGCCTACAATCGCAAATATTGCACCATCAGTTGGTCGCTTATATAATGCAATCCCCATAGGCGCATTAAGCTCTTCACCAGTAAAAACCTCTATGCCCCCGTTGTCAATAATTTTCATATCCGGCAAACTGAAAACACGAATTTTATGTGTTAATCGTTCAGTTGCTACTGCTATGTCTGTAGCAACACCATTCAGCATTATCCCGTATTCAACATCAACATTGTTTGGTAGGTTTAAATTTCTTACAGTTTTTTCCTCAATAATTTTACCATCAAGGTCATACACATAAATTGCACCGTCATCGTCTTTATCTGTTCCGAGAATCAAACTCTTTGAAGGATCTGCTTTATTAATCCATATTGCCGGATCATCAGTATCATGCTTAACCTTTTCGGTAACAGCCGCAGGTTTAATAACACCTGTTTGAATTTGTTTTTCGCATCCTGTTACGAGTAGCGTGAATACCGTAATTAATAGGATTGATTTGGCAATTAGGGTTTTCATTGAAAATTTCTTTTCCATTAATCTATTTCCATTTCTTAATTGATAGTTCTATGTTTTTAATTTTTGTTTTTAAAAAAAGCTGACACACTTAAAATAGTAATGCCAGCTTTTCTTAGTTACTATTCTTATTTATTAAAAGTCGAACTTGATTCCTGCACGGACACCAAATGAATACAATTCTCTTTGGATTGGGAATTCAGGATCGCCCATGTAGTACACCAAGGGTGTATTGGTAATATTCATCGCATCAACATACAGTTTGATATTGCTTTTCAGCCGATATGAAGCGGAAAGATCAATCTGTGTATTATTTGCATAATAGATATCCTCATCGGCATCACCACCAATTTCAGCAATATACTCGCCATGGAAATTGGCTGCAATTTTAGCGGCAAATCCGGATTTCTCATATGACAGGCCAAAATTACCAATATTTGCTGCTTGTCCCGGTAGGGTAGTTGCGTCGCGATCAAAGTACTTTGCTTCGGAAGTAGTACTAGTGTAATTCAGATAAATTCCCAAACCGTTGAGTGATCCAGGCAGGAAGGTCAGAGCCTGTTGCCACTGCAGTTCAAAACCACTAAGCGTTGCATCAGGACCATTAACCGGATAAAAACGCTCTTCAACCCATTCACCGCCAAATGGCTCAGTTTCATCATCAAATTCTTCATAGGTATTGTAAATATAGTCCTTCATTGTTTTGGTGAAGAATCCGCCGGATATAATACCAAGAGTACCAAGGTAGTATTCTACCATAATATCAAGATTGGTCGATGTGGTAGGAATCAGTTCGGGGTTACCTTCTTCTAATTCACCATCGTCAAACTTTTTAAAGGGTACCAGAGTAACGTAATCCGGTCGAGCCATTGATTGAGTAAAGGCCGCCCTGGTAACCAAACGGTCATTGACATTGTACTTCAGATGAACCATGGGCAGTACATTGGTATAATCATTAGTACCATCAACCTTTGTCATCACTGTCGCTGCGTCTTCTGCGTTTTCTGCGGCAGCAAGATCACCTTCCCAGCCATGATACGCAACACTAGTCATTTCGACTCGAGCACCAGCTAATAGCATTAGCTGGCCAAAATTCAAGGTGGTCATTCCATAGAATGCTGTAACATCTTCTTCAGCTTCCCAGGTTTCGTAATATCTAGCTTCAATACCAGGGAATGATTCAAAATCACCATCTTTATTGGCTTCCCAGAAATCAGCAAATTTATCAGGATCAATTCCATATTCATGGGCATAGTTGCCATCCATTAAATCGCCGCCTTCGATATCTGCTTTAAATTCGGTGCCCATCAGATCATCGTCACCATCCCACTCATATAGCAATTCAGTGGTCTTATCGGAAGTCTTTTTCTTGTTGCGGATTTTGCCGCCAACCTTGAGGTTGCCTACTGCTGTGCCAAAGGAGTAGGGTAGTTGAACATTGAACGCACCTGTAAAGTCTCTATCTTCTGTTTTTTCACCGTCTTTAAATTCCATTTCTTTAAATTCGAATTCGCTGAAATCCTCATAATCAGCGCCGTTGGTGACAGTAAGTACGGGGTAAATTTCGTCGCTGATATCATAATCCAAATCAAAGCCTTCCTGCTCAAATTCCGCATTGCGGCTCGGATCGCGAACTTCTTCGGCAAACGAAGTTGATAGATTATAGTCAATCGCCATATTACCAATATCATGTTTTCCACCGACTGCTATACTCTGAATAACCGATACTGATTTGCGGTCTTTCAATTCGCGAATAACAGGAGCACCAACGACACTATTTTCATCAGAATATCCAGTGCCTGGTTCTTCATCATCGACTGATTTCCCTAAACGAAAACGCAGTCTATGACTGATTTCATAATCGGTAAAAGTATTATGCAGGTAGCGGAAGTATAATAGTGAATTATCGTTAAGTTTATAATCCAGGTTCAGATTTAAGCCTACGCGTTTGCGATTTAAATCATAGGTGCGCATCTGAATATCATCAAGAACTTTTGCATCCTCAGCATCTGTTTCATAAATAACGTCACCGTCATCAACTTCGGCAGTATCGTACGTTACCCATTCATATTCATCATTCCATTCCATTTCCACATTATCAGTGGCCATATCGGCATTATTATAACTACCACCAACCAACAAACCTAATTTCCCGCCCATGAATTGATTACCATAGGTGAAGGTCATTTTCTGGTTCAAGTCGCCACGCAAGTTGCGATAGCCACCGCCTACATCAGCTTTGATTACTTGACCGTCGTAGTCGAAGGCATTCTTGGTAATCAAATTGACTGAACCACCGATTGCGTCGCCATCCATGTCGGGAGTCAATGTTTTACTCACTTCAATTGCGCCCAGTAAGTCTGAGGGAATGACATCCAATGATACATTACGATTATCATCTTCGGGAGAAGGAATATTATTGCCATTAATTTGGGTCGAGTTTAATCTGGCTTCGGTACCACGGATTAGAACATAGCGTCCTTCACCCTGGTCATTCTGCACGGATACACCTGGTAATCTTCGCAGAGCCTCAGCAGAATTGGGATCAGGGAAAGCTTCAATCTGTTCGGAAACAATGATATTTTGGATATGGTCAGATGTTTTCTGCTGACTGAGGGCTTTGGCTTCACCCTGGCGCAGACCGGATACTACTACTTCACCCATTTCAATATAACTAACATTGATAGCGATATTGAAATTGTTACCACCATCAGTTACCGTGACTTGTGCACTATAATCTTCATAGCCAATATACTTGACTGTCAGAGTATAATCTCCGGTTGGAACATTTGAAATTCTAAATTCTCCCGTTCGATC
>JABMPO010000399.1 GCA_013203015.1 Fidelibacterota bacterium | reverse complement strand
GTGTTGTCATAATCGTGATATACGCTGTCCCAGGAATACCACTGATGACTTTCATAATTCGATCGACGCCACATTCCCTCCGATTCCAGTAATTCAGCGCTACGGGTTTCATAATAAGCCGACCAGCGTAGGGTCACATCATCATTGACGGCAATGTCACTTTGAATCTCACCGTAATTGGTCTTCCCATCATAAATCCAGTTTTTATCAGAGCTGTAGGCACTGGTACTATTATATAGATTAACTTTCGTAGTATCGGGATTGTTATAATATTTGCTGTAATACCTTGATGTGTCGCTTTCCAGCAACTTGCGATTAATATTTCCGGTGGCGTGTCCGACCGTCACACCAATTTTTACCGTTGAACTAAGCTTAAAGAGCGCACCCAGGGCCAGATCATTTTGTGTGAAATCCTGGTCCCTTGTTTTTTGTACATCAGAATAACGCAAATATTCACCGTCCCCGTAGTTATCATCCTGAAAGTTTATATCAGTATACTCCCCGTCAATCCGCTTTGCCTGTATCGTGAGCCTGACACCCAAGGTCAGAAATGGCAGGATCGGCATAGCCGCGAAGGTGTTGATCCGATAACCCCGTTCATCCTGGAGATTTTCCCCACTTTCCACGATCCGATAATCATCATAAGGGTCAACCAGGTTCTCATCGAAGGTCGCCCCGACAGCATCCATATTTCTCCAACCCCAGCCATACCAGTAGGGTTGATAAAACAGTTCCCGGCCATAAAAATATTCCAGGCTAACTCCCAAGCGCAGGGGTAGTCTTTTCAGGGGTTTGCCAAGGAAGATCACCCGGGCGATTGGTTGATCCTCTTCCGGTGTTTCCTGGGCTCGATAGGGCGACCAGTAATCAGGATTACCCATGCCATAGTCCAAGTATGGATAGGTTCCACCATAGACCGGATAAATTTCATTTTCATAATTATCCGTCTCATCACCGGCCACATCTAGATAAAAATAATTGTTTTCCTGTTGGCCCAAATAGGCCGGATTCTGAAAGGCGTTGTCCAGGGGGTGGTCATAGAGTCGCTGAAATTGGGAACCCAGAGCCTGCAGCCCAATCGATTGGATTCGAGCCGGGGCCAGGAAATCCCGTGGTAAAACATAATCGGTAGCCATGACCGTATAGTCGGGGTACCAGGCATGGGTGCAGATTGATAACAGCAGTATTGATAAAGTAGTGTTTTTCAGATTCATTGAATTTCCCTGTGGTTTTTATTTTTGCTGGATCAATCCCTGTGCCAATGGGAAAAATTCAATCGAACTGCCAAAGAATTAGACGTAAAGCGCTATAACAATAAATTCTGGTTTTCTTTTTAGTATCAGATTTCTGAAGTATTTATCAAAAAGCTGATAGGACTATTATGGTTGATCAAAGAATAAATCAGATAAAATACCGTGAAAAACAGGGGTCGATTACAGCTTATACTTAATACCCAACTCCAGCATGGTTTTATTGTAGTAATTTTGATTCAACAGGGTTTCATTGGCCAGATGGCTGATCTGGAAATAAACGATGCTACTCTGGTTTACTTTATGTTCCAGTTGCAGGTAGGTCCGGTTTTGGATCCGTTCTTCCGGGTCACGGTAGGCGGTTACGCCTGACAAATCCCCACGACGATAATTTTTCCTAACCCGCTGGATGATAAAATGGAGCATGTTGTCCTTTACCAGCCGGCAGGAAAGATAAAAACGGCCGCTTAAAAGGTTATAACCGCCGATCACACTGTTTGAAGTAACCGCTTCATAACTCACTATCGTACCCATGATCATTCGATGCCGATAACGACCATGGATCTGCACAGTGCAGGCACGATCCTCCTGAGAAGCAGATAGTCTGATCAGAGCCGTATCGTCTACGACGTCTTGAGCCGGATAATCATGAAAAGTTATTTGTTTACCAGCCACCAAGCTTTCCAGCAACCAATGTGAGTTGGGATGCCAACCGATCCGTATTTCTACGGTTTCCCCAAGGAATTTTATGGAATCCAAAGTAGCATAATTAGTGTTGCGCCGAGAATACTTGGTGCTGAGAGTGACTTTGCTTGAAGCCTGGGCATAACCTGCCAGTGAATAGTCAGTCCAACGATACGAAAAGCCCGCTTCATAAAATGATTTCTGAAAATGGTCCAATAGTCCTGCAACCTGGATGAATGGCGTCAGATTGTAACGCAAACCAATACCGGAATTGACTACCAGTTTAGACTGGTCCGGCGAAATGGCATCCAAGTAGGTCTGGGTTAGTACACTCCCCTCCAATAACCAATTCCGATTAACGATCTTATGGCTCAGATTACCACGTAATTTAAAGCCCAGTGACTGATCCGCTTTTGTTAAAACTTCACGTACATTTGAATCAAAATAGGTAGACACCTGTAAGCCGGCCTGCTGGCATAACAGCACCGAAATTCCGGCGATAATTGAAAACAGAGTTCGGAAGAACAGATTAATTGTCCGGTGGGAGCTCTGCTTCAAGGCGGAATAATATTTCCTGGTAATGCCGGCGTTTGATAGTCAAGCGGGATATTTCACCACTTGGGCTGTGTGTAGCCGGTAAAGCACTTTTCGCGGTTGCTTTTTCAATATTAATATTTGATTGTTCAATCAAGGTAATGTCAACCGGTTCGCGAACTGTTTTTTCACCGACGGTCAGATCCCAATAGACTTCGTTTTCCCCGCCTCCCAGAGTGGCTTCATCATTGGCAAAAACCGATCTTGATGAAGCCGGCGAACCCAAATCACGGTTAGATTCCTGCAGCAGGCTGAGGTCGTCATGGAATTCGTTCAGGCGTGCTAATAATTCCTGCTCTTGCGAGCGTTCGAGCAATAGGGAATCGACTAAAATTAATTTGGCGCTGACCACTTCTTTTAAATCGCGCCACACCAATTGCCTGATCTGCTCATCCTCGTACTCGATTTCAATCAGTGCGGTATAATCGGGTAAATCAATTTTACCCCCCGGCTGATCGATCAGCCAGTTTCCGAGGTTGATGGCCCGTTCTTTATCAAAAACAGTCAACTCATCCTTTTGAATAAGGACATTATAAATATTTTTTAACTCTCCAAAAGCCAGATCTCTATCAGCTTTAAGCCGGGTGACCTGCTGTTGCAAACTTGCCGCAGAATCTAATAGGGCGGCGTAAACATTGGTCTTCCTGGCTGATAACAATTCGTTGATCCAGCCATTATACCAAGTTCGGCTGCTTTTTAAATTTTTAATCTCCGACTGCAGAATTGACTTTTCAAGTTCAAAGCTCTCCAGCTTGGTAATAGACCGCTCTAGTTTTCCGTCCAGCGTTATCAATTTCTCCCAGGCCGGCCCAAATTCCTGGCCCGCCAGGGAAACTACGCAAACTAAAATAAGCGCTGATTGAAGGAGTCTCATGATTCCAAATCACCACTATCGCTGCTAATACCGTACTTGTCCATTTTATAGTACAGAGTGCTGGTTTTTATACCTAACCGACGAGCAGCACGTTGTTTTATACCACCGGTGGCCCGCAATGCTTTTATCAACATCATTCTTTCAGTTTCTTCCAGAACGTCAGTCAATTTTCCGGTTGCAACTGGCATCTCAGCAACCGGATTATCAAAATAAATATCATTCGCTGATATAATTTCTGCATCAGAAAATATTAACAGGCGCTCAAGGAAATTTTCCAGCTCGCGAATATTACCCGGCCAGGAATACTGCTTCAGCATTTGAATCGCAGCTGGCTCAAAATCCGGTGTCGTTCGTCCCAACTTTTGGCATTTATCGGCTAAAATATATGAAATCAAATCATCGATATCATCTTCTCGCTCACGCAGCGGCGGCAAGTGTAAGGGCAAAACATTTAATCGGAAGTATAGATCCTCGCGAAACGTTTTCTCCTGGATTGCTGCTTTCAGATCACGATTGGTGGCGGCAATAATCCTCACATCAGTCTTGATCTCGCTGCTGCCGCCAACCCGTTGAAAGACCTGCTGTTGTAACACACGCAATAACTTGACCTGCATGCCAACCGATACTTCGCCAATTTCATCGAGCAGGATCGTTCCGGCATCTGCTTGCTCAAAAATACCGGCATGCGTTTGGATAGCACCGGTAAAGGCTCCTTTCTCATGGCCAAATAATTCACTCTCCAGCAGAGTATCAGTCAGGGCGCTACAGTTAACAGCCAGAAATCGTTTTTTTGCACGCGGACTTTCACTATGAATTGCCCGGGCAACCAATTCTTTCCCGGTGCCGCTTTCGCCGGTAAGCAAAACCGGACTATCAACTTTTGCCACCTGTCGTATCTGCTCAAATATTTTACCCATGGCAACAGATTTACCAGTCAGACCGTGATATGAATCAGTGGTAGACCCAGTTTTTTCAGGCTTATCAAAATCCTTTAGCGCCTGGCGCACCTTGTTTTTCAGTTCATCGATTGAAAATGGTTTTGGAATAAAATCCCGGGCGCCGGATTTCAAAGCATTGACCGCCAGATCAATGGTACCAAAAGCCGAAATTAAAATCACCGGGACTTCAGCGTCCACCGCCTTGAATTCAGTCAGCAATTGCATACCGCTTTTACCAGGCAGTTTCAAGTCTGTCAAAACCATATCCGGGGCAAATTCTCGGAATAATTTGCTGCCATTATTTCCATCCCTGGCAGCTGTAACAGCATAGCCCTGTTTGCGTAATACGGTAACAATACCATCGCACAGGGTACGATCATCTTCAATTACCAGTATTTTTATTTTACTTTTCACTCTTATTTCTGTTTAGGCAGAGTTATCAGGAATTCAGCTCCCTGGTTAATTTCACTTTTGACAACTATCGTGCCATTCAATTCATCGATAATCGTACTTACTATGGCCAACCCCAAACCATAACCACGATCTCGGGTACTGTAGTGAGGCTGAAAAATTTTCGCCTTGACAGCCTCGGCTATTCCTTCACCGTCATCCCGGATTGCAATTTTAACATTTTCCGAATCCTCGTCGATAGAAATATCAATTTGACCGTCACGTTCCACAGCCTCGATACTATTTTTCAATAAATTCACCAGCACCCGACGCATCTTCGATTCATCTGTCACTACTTGTCCTTCCCCGACAATATTGCAGTGAATGTTTTTCATCTCCAGTTCTGGTTTTAAAATACTAACAGCATCGCTGATAATAGTATCAATTTTCTGATACTGTAGATTACTCTTGGGTGGCCGCGCATAGTCCAGATATTCAAGAATGATACGTTTTAGATTTTGCAGCTCGCTGATTATCTTTGACAAGTACTCCTTGTGATCTGCGTTATCCGGTAATTCTTCTTCAAGCAAGCCGGTGTAGATTTCAATTCCGCCCAGTGGATTTTTTATCTCATGGGCGATACTAGAAAGTAATTCTTTATTCTGTTGCTCATTATTCCGGATTTCATGGTGCATATCTACCAGGGCGGTATTCAACGTCCCAAGTTCGTCCCGGCGATTAAGGTAAACCGGTTCAGTATAAATATTTTTACTGATGGCTTCGGTATAATCTGCCAAACGGATTACCGGGCGGATCAGGGAACGGGAAAAAATGAAGGCTAAGCTGATTGCCGCAATGATAGTTAAAATAAATATCCAAAACAAACTGCCTATTAATTGATCCACAAACGTCATAAAATC
>JABMPO010000065.1 GCA_013203015.1 Fidelibacterota bacterium | reverse complement strand
GTCACTTCCAGTTGGGCGGGCTATTTCAATGGAAATTTCAATTTAAGACCTAAACTGCGCTTTTTACGAGTTGGTACTCTGGACAATGAGCATATCCTTGCGCTGGGAGCCCATTTCCACAGTCGAGCAACAGTTAATAAGTACGAATGGATCGAGGACAATTTTCTATTCGAAGAAGGCCACTGGGACAGTAATTCAGACACCTGGATAACAAACGGCGACAGTATACCCCTTTACTACGGTGGCTACGAACGAATTGGAACCATTATTGATGTGCCAGAAAGCGACCGCAGAATAGACGACCAGTATGACCCTTATTATTGGTATGATACAGAAGCACCCGATCCCATAGTCTATTATGAAGCCTTTATCGCCTATACTTATTCCCATGCCAGACCCGGCGTCTCCGGTCGCATCAGCCATACACTAGGGGCTATTTTCGGGAAGCATCCCGACAAGTCCGAATTAATGACGCGTATATATTACGGCGGCGCAATCGACGTTCGCAAAAACCTGATCATGAATTACGAATTATTTTACGATCCCTGGTATATCGAATGGTGGAATCGCTCAGAGGAAATATTTAATTTTGAAGATGAATTAAGTCTGACAAAACCGGAACAACCGCAGGTCAGTCCATTGCATTTCGATGTAGGATTTATCTATTCCATCAACAACTGGCTGCGGATAGGAATCCATTTCCAGCCCTATATATTTGCAATATATATGAAGTTTTAAGGGAGCTAAAAATCAGGCTGCCAAGTCAGGTCAAACCAGGTTTGAATCTGTGTAAAGCTTTTTAACTCCTGTACCCAATCAAAATCGGAGCGAGTATTTCTGAAACGGTAACGCAACTTCCATGATATTGCCAAATTATCGCTGATATCCTTTTTTAGCCATACATCGGTTTTTAAATCGAAATGGCTACGACCGCTATGTAGCGGATCAGAAATATCTTCAAATAAATAATAACGATTTTCGCCACGCCAGGAAATTCCGGTTTCATTAATATAAGGAATTAAATTTTTCATACGAACCGGGATATAGAATTCAATAAACCTGTAGGAGCGGTCCATCTGGCTGGCTCGGGCGGTGTTTTTAAAACTAATATTATCCGCCTGTCCACTTTTTAATTCAGCACTATACCGCAACCAGCGATTCAAACTTTGTGAGAAGCGAATTCCACCGTAATAAATATTGAGGTCAAATTCGGTAAAAGGTAATTCATAATAACGCTGTAAAAAACCAGACAAGATGGCAAAATAGCTGCGGCGGATTGCCGGCAGGGTTACCTGCAAGGAATGGTCAGCATCAGAAAAATTACAATTTGCTAGCAATGAACTGGAAATATCCCGGTTGATATAAGTTCGCAGGTGATAATCATTCAGGCGAGTGATCTTGAATTTTAAATGGCGATAAGAACCCCAGGAATAGTCCACCTCAAAACTGCTTGATGAATATTTTTTCTCCGGGGAATGAGTATAATTTGTATAACCGGGGGTCCAACGGAATGTCAGGCTCTGGTTACGCCCACTAAGCCGGTAATTAGCGTTAATTGAGCCACCTATGCGCCAGTAATGGGAATCAAATGTGCTCATGCTGCCAAGGCTTCGCGGATCAACAGCAGTTTCCTGCTGCTCCTGCTGGGACAACCTCAAGACATTGGAATCATAGCCATTCCGGATATTGATTGAACCATTGAAAGTGGGGATCAAGTAATCAAATAGGTCGGCGCCAAAAGTTACGGAAAAAGTCAAAGAAAGTAGTAGTATCAGCTTATTCATTTATATTCGGTAAATCGCGTCAATACTACACGATCTTTTTCAGTTAAAGATATATCATAAATATATTTTCCATCCGGTATTTTTATCTCACAGCTACGCCATTTGGCAGGTACTTTTTCGGTTTCTTCTAATATTGTTGAGTTAGTTGAACGCTCCGAAGTAAAATAGTAAGTCCCGATAATTTTTTTACCCTGAGATACTTTCAAGCGATAGACTTCTTCCGGTCCCATCCAGGATTCAAACTCTAATCGACTGGTAATTTTCAATACGCCCGGTCCGGTAGCGGCGATCTGCAGGGGGATACTATTGCTCAATTCTTAATATTCTATTTTCTTCTCCCCAGTAACAAGGTG
>JABMPO010000398.1 GCA_013203015.1 Fidelibacterota bacterium | reverse complement strand
TCATTGCCCTTCTGCGCCCGGAGAAGAAAATTGGTTTGTTAATTAAAGCATTTTCTGACTTGTTGCTAGAAAGACCAGATTGTCAATTGACTATTGCCGGGAATGGATCGGAACGGAAAGTTCTTTGGGCACTGATTCAAAAACTCAATCTAACAGATCGAGTCAAGTTAGTCGGTTATCAATCACCAACTGGAGTTCGGGAATTATTACACAAAAGTCAGGCTTTGATTCTGCCAAGTACTGTCGAAACATTTGGGGTTGCGTTAATTGAAGCCATGGCCTGCGGATTACCGGTCTTGGCAACCCGTTGCGGCGGACCTGAGGATATTGTTACCCCCGAAACAGGCCTGTTGGTAGAAAAAAATAATCGTTTCGCGCTGATGCGAGGGATGGTGGACTTGATTGAAAGGAAAAATCAATTTAATTCCCGAAAAATCAGGGAATACGCCGTGCGGCAATTCGGGGTTAAAACTTTTACAGATAAATATACCGAACTATTGTCGGGAATTATTTAAGTAATAACTATTATACTATTTACCGTAAAACAATAATAAAAAGATTATTTCGACTTGCCAAAAAGACTATTTTTCAGCGTGGTAATATCAGACCGTTTTACGAACCCACTAATCAGCAACAAAATCGGGTAAGCCAGGGTAAGTCCCCCGTCAATGAACCAACGCTGGGGCAGTTGGTAATTTAAAACAGCTATTATTATCAGCACTAAACCCACCCGAACCAGTTTCATCCATTCGTAGTCCATTGGGAAAATCTGACGATTAACCAAAAACAGGGAGATGCTCATAATCAGGAACGATATACACATTGCCACCGCCGCTCCCAGGGCGCCTAAAACCGGGATCAATATTAGATTAAGTAAAATCGTCACCAGGGCACCGAAACCCCGAGTATAAGCGACCCAATGAGATTTCTCAGTAAGAAACGGTCCCGGCAATTGCAGAAGATAAGTAGCGTGGAACAAATAACCCAGGGCGATCCAGGGCACAATTGCGGTTGACGACCAGTACTCAGAACCATAGAAAGTAGCCCCGCCGATCGGAAGCCGAACCAGCCGGTCCACCCATAACAATAGGAAAACCCAGACAAAACCCAATGTTGCAAGCACGTAAGGCACGATCCGGGAATATAATTGCTTCTTTTCAGCGCTGCCACCCTCGCGTAGAAAAAACGGCTGCCAGGCCATATTAAATCCCATGACGACCAGCAGCATCAACATTCCCAGCTTATAACCGGCATTGTAAATACCCACGACTCCCATATCGGTCATGAATTTCAACAAATAACGACCGGCCATTTCCATTATCATGGCAAAAATACCGGAAGGCAGAAATGGTAAGCCGAATCGCATTAATTTTTTCCAGGTTGGCCATGAGACCATCCGCAGATCAATCCGTTTAAAAATTATGGGCAAGGTCAGCAGGAAAATTATCACTGAGGTCCAGACATTACTTATGAGGACACCTTCAACCCCCATCCTCAATCGCAGCACAAATAGCAGGTTCAGGCTCATCGTCAGACAAACATTCAATAGGCTGAAAAATATAAACGTGAGCGGCTTTTCCTCGGACCGCAGCAGCAGCATTGGTACCGACCATAATATATCGAGCATTAGTATTATTCCGACCAATGCCATGTAGCGAGGCATGTGTACACCCAGCAAAATTTCAGCGGTGAATCCCCGTAAAAAATACATTAAAAAGGCGAAACCCACCGAGGTTAAGATAAACGAAACATAGGCGCTGGATAACAACTTTTTACGCTCGGCCGCTCCGGCGGGAACATAATGTTTCATTAAGGCTGCGTCCAATCCATAGTGCAGGATAACCACCATAAATCCCATGAACATGTAAGCCAGTGAAACAACCGCGTATTTTTCCGGATCGAAAATATTGGTGTACAGGGGCAACAGCAGGAATGTAACAAGGCGCGCTAAAATGTGCCCGGTTCCGTAAATCAGAGTTTGAAATGACAGTGCTTTTATCTGTGACTGCATGGATTAATTATAAATTTTGATTTCTAAATTCTGGGTGCTTAGTTCTTGGTTCTCCGCTCCCTGTTCTCTGCTCCATGCTCTTCGCTCCATGCTATAATCTCATCTCAAGGGTATCCCGAAACATCCCACTGGCGCCAAAATTTTCTTTAAAACGAGCCAAGCCAAAATTAGGGTCTTCATTGACAGTGAAAATTCCAAAATCAAAAACCTTATATTTCTTAGAAATCGCCCAGTCAAAAATAGAATAGAACAGCAGATTCACACCGCGATACTCTTGATAATCTTCATCATGACTGATATAAAACGCCAGCACCACTTCATTATTGGCGATAAAATTAACCACTCCGGCAATCATTTTATCGTCATGATATGCTCCAAACAGATTGATACGTTCCGGAAATAACTGCTGCAGTTTCAATAATTCGGCGATGGTATGAGTCGGTTTCACACCATGACGGATTTTGAGATTTTTTTGCAGAATCGTATAAAACTCCTGATAATCCTCGGTCATTCGCACGCTGACACCACATTTGCGGGCCTTGCTTACAGCGCGCCGATGGGAGGAACGAAACTTGGCGAGATTCAGGGAAATGTCATCCTCCAGAAACAGCATACTGGATATTTCCCGGTTACGATAGTCAAATCCCTGGCGCAACAGGGCAAAATCAATATAATTAGATAATCGGCGGCTGTAAATAGTCGGTGGCAGCGTCAGGCGAATCCCCTGTAAATTATTTGATCGTGCATATTCAATCAGCAGTTCCACCAGATGAATTGAATCGGCAAAGGCCAGATCCTCCGGCACCACCAGTGAGCCAAATGATGCACCCGGATGCGATACCAGCCATTTCTCATCAGAAGTTTCGATCTCAGCCGCGGGGAACAAAACGTACGGACGGCCTTTTTTTGTGAATATCAGGCTGTGATCGCAAAAACGTTCTGCAGGATGATAACTGAGGAATTGGCGGGTATGAAACATGGTCCCGTTATTGGAAGCCCAAACAAGTCGGTCCCACTCCCGGTCAAAATCGCCTGTAAATCGTTGGATAGAAATCGCCATATTGATTTGAAATTACTCGGCAGGCAAACGTCAAGCAATTCCTGTTTCCAAATTGCCGATAAATCCCTGGTAAGACTAAATTCAGTTTCATTTTTCAGGAGTAAACCATGTCACAACTATTAATTACAAATGTACACGCCCGCGAAATTTTAGATTCACGTGGTAATCCAACTATTGAAGTTGACGTCATTTTAAATGACGGCAGTTTCGGGCGAGCTGCCGTACCATCAGGTGCTTCTACCGGTGAGCACGAAGCCGTAGAATTGCGTGATGGCGATCAGACGCGTTTCGCAGGCAAAGGTGTAACCCAGGCCGTCGCAAACACCAATACTATTATTACCCCTCAAGTAAAAGGCCTGGCAGCCGATAAACAAGAAGAGCTGGATCGCTTTATGATCGATCTGGATGGAACACCCAATAAAGCCAGGCTGGGCGCTAATGCCATTCTTGGTGTCTCCATGGCTGTTGCCCGCGCTACCGCCGTAAGTCAGGGACAATCCTTGTTTGAATACCTGGCTTTAGGTGAAGCCAATTTATTGCCGATTCCCATGATGAACATCATCAATGGCGGCAGTCATGCCGATAACAATGTGGATATCCAGGAATTCATGATTTTCCCGGTGGGCGCTAATTCATTTTCCGAAGCCCTGCGAATGGGTACCGAAACCTTTCATCAGTTAAAAAGCGTGTTGAAATCCAAAGGATTGAATACGGCAGTCGGAGATGAGGGTGGCTTCGCTCCAAACCTGCGCAGTAATGAAGAAGCCATTGAAGTAATCCTCGAAGCCGCCGCCAAGACTGGTTACCAGATCGGCAGCGAATTGTTTATCGCGCTGGATCCAGCGTCCAGTGAGTTTTACCGGGACGGACGTTATCATCTGGAATCGGAAAATAAGCAACTTTCATCGGCTGAGATGGTCGATTATTTCAAAGATCTGGTAGCTAAATATCCTATTGTTTCTATCGAGGACGGACTGGCCGAAGACGATTGGGCAGGCTGGAAAATCATGAATGCTGAACTGGGATCCAAAATCCAGATTGTTGGCGATGATTTGACGGTGACAAATATTAACCGATTGCAGCGGGCCATCGATGAGAAGTCGATCAACTCAATCCTGATTAAACTGAACCAGATCGGTTCGGTGACCGAGACTCTGGACGCCATTAAACTGGCGAATGCTAACAAGCTGGGGGCGGTTATTTCACATCGATCCGGTGAAACCGAAGATACTTTCATTGCTGATTTTGCTGTTGCCACTGGTGTCGGTCAGATTAAAACCGGCTCCGCTTCACGCACGGATCGCATCTGTAAATACAATCAACTGTTGAGAATCGAAGAAACTCTGGGCAGCAACGCCCGTTTCCCCGGCCGGGAGGTTCTTGGTAAAAATTAATGGCCGCAGTTAGAAAAATCCGGCGGCGACGTCCACCACGTCGCACAACTTTTGATAGCAGCGACCTGCAACGGCGAATCCTGCGCGGTATTCTGTTTTTTGGCGCTGCTGTATTGGTCGTAATCTTCTTTTTCGGCGACCATGGATTATATCAATTATACAAAGTCCGTGGCGAGCGGGAACAGCTAATCCGTGAGATCGAGCAACTACGTGCCAACCGCATCAAGCTTGAGGGGAAAAAGGAGCAATTAACAAATGATTTTGAGCATATCGAGCGTCTGGCCCGAGAACGTTATCGAATGGCTAAAAAAGGGGAAAAAGTGTTCAAAGTGATTGATGCTGCACAAAAAAAGAAAGGTTCTGGGTTCTAGCTTTAACCTCTCCCCTGC
>JABMPO010000397.1 GCA_013203015.1 Fidelibacterota bacterium | reverse complement strand
GTGTCAGCTGTCGCTGTATATGGTGGTACGTTATTGTCGGGACCGGAACCTAGATAATCCAGATCCAGTACCATTGCTTCGGTACCGGTTGTGAAAGTACGGTTGCCGCCTTGATAGTCCGAACCGGGAATATCATTTTCCCAGTAATCAGTGACAGTTCCATCCAAGATATCAACCGTTTGAGCACCATATTTATATTCATAAGAAGTATTCTGTATTAATGCTATGGTGAGCTCCCAATAATCGCCACCCACATTGGTCAGGTTGGTTCCTGGACCCCACTGGGTTGCGGTTCCGCGCAGGTCAACTCCACTGGTAGTATCAATAATACCTTCAACTGTGGAAGAATTAATCCGGAATGTGACGTCTACCGGAATCGGGGCAGCATATACAATCGCCACGGTCTGGGTGCCATCATTCGGAACTGTGAAATCGGGGCCACCTTGGATCCATTCATGATCCAGACCGTTTATCCCCCAAGCCCAGGTATTGGTACCGCCGTCATTGACTAGATCGAGGGTAACTTCCCAAACATTGTCGCCGTCCGTATCATCAAAAGCGGCGTGTTCTCCACCACCGCCCCAACCGGAATCATAAGTCCCGGTAGAATCCCAGCTGCCTTTTAAATATCCTCCCGCGAAGGCGGTGGGATTAGCGCTGGCATCGACCTGGAGGGTAACCGCAGCATTGGATCCTACTGCAATTTCAGTGATATCATCGATGTATAGAATATCGCTGACATCCAGATCTGAGCCCATTTGGAGACTCTCGATCGTCACGAAATCGGTTGAATTAATAGTATCGTTACCGGTGATCCAGCCTGTGAAGACTGCTGTAGCCAGGTCCAGTTCGTACCATTCCCAGTCATCTTCAGTGGCCGTTGGTGTCATACAGGGTCCGGCTTCGTAGCCGCCGTCCCCACCGGCACCGTTGTCCCAGATAACAATACGCAGAGTATCCTGTCCACTAGCGCGTAGCCAGAATCCGAGTTTTGAATCGGGGGCAATCTGGTCAGTACGATTATTCATTCGCAGAAACCAACCATCGGCCGCAGCTGCATCATCAACCAGGGTTAGTTTCCCGGATTGGGAGCCATTCCTGGCGTAATCTGTGGAAACAGCAAAAGCCGAGGAAGCATCCAGTCCAGATGTTGAACCGGAATAATTGGGATCAAACCAGTTGCCAATATCGGTTTCGAAATCATCGATCACCCCACCGAAAACGACACCAGTCATCATCAGGGTCAACATTACTAGAGCTACTGTAATATTAGCTTTTTTCATTTTGTTGTATCTCCTTTGCTTCTTTAGATAAATCTTTTAGTAACTCACCCCTGAGTTACTATCCCTGGAAGTTAACTTAAAATCATAAATTTGTAAACAAAATTTATGCTGTTTGTGCATTATGTAATTTAGGTTGTCAGAAGTTGATTACAATGCCCCAATGCGAGACCGGTTCGAACATTCCGAAATCCTGAATAGCATAATCCAAACTGACCGTAAATCCGCCCGAATAAACTCTGACGCCTGCTCCCAAAGCCAGCCCTTCCTCGCTCTGGGAATTTCCTAAGGCACTGTAGCCACCACGTAAAAATACTCGCTCCATAAAGGCTGTTTCGAGCCCCAGACGTACTGTCTCAACATCATCGCTGGGGATGAAAGAGTCGGCGGCCAGCGTCAACCGCATGGTCGAACTCTTTATCAGATCGGATGAAACTCCCACGCG
This sequence comes from Fidelibacterota bacterium, assembly GCA_013203015.1. Classification (GTDB taxonomy): domain Bacteria; phylum Fidelibacterota; class Marinisomatia; order Marinisomatales; family TCS56; genus JABMPO01. The sequence goes on along the minus strand of JABMPO010000397.1, from coordinate 684 downwards.
GAAGAATAACGGCAGGGGCCAGGCATCGGTTTTAAGTTTGGCCACAATCGTTTCATTATGACCTTCACTTTCGGAATCCAGGTCGATCTTTCGCAGTAGATCTTTACCATCCATGATCATGTCCGAACCAAAATTCGAAATACTCATTCCGATCCGGTATGCATCATTGACGGATTTATACAACAGACCAACGTCGGCAGCTACCGTGCTGGCATGCACATTATGGATTTGCTGAGAGATAAATTTAATGGTTCCACCAATCGAAAACTGGTTGGTCAGGTTCTGGGAATAGGCCAGACCGGTCACAATATCCGAGGCATTATAGTAGAGACCAGTACCATTCTGATTATACAAGTCGGTGATTTCTTCACGTCCATAATCCACTTGCAGCAAATAGATGCCAAAAGTACCAGAGCGGTTGATTCTAATGACTGCCGCCGCAAAATTGATATTGGTATCCACCAGCCAGTTAGTCTTGGCAAACATGGTCTGACCTCCATCCAGGCGTGAAATTATTCCAGGATTGATCAGCATGGTTGAAACATCGGTGACAACGGCGACGGCACCACCACCCATGCCTACACTCCGGGGTCCCACACCAATCCCCAGAAATGGAGCTGAAGTTGTGCCAACTTTTGATTGCCCGGCAGCAAATGTCACTACCATTAGTAAGATTATATATTT
>JABMPO010000064.1 GCA_013203015.1 Fidelibacterota bacterium | reverse complement strand
GTAGATTGATTACCCGCCACATCAAAAGCTCTGAGTTTAATGCGATAAATACTGGAGTGAGTTAAAGCCATACCAATATTTACACTTGTGTCAGTTGCAGCTGTCGTCCAGCTAATCAGTTCTGTCCAGCCCGGTCCTCCGGTTTCCACGGCCCATTCATAACGCTCGATGCCCGCTGCTGCGGCAACAGGGTCATTGTAAGAACCCCAGATCAGTTGCAGGGAATCATTGGATATTAACGTGTCAGGACTGGTGCTATTCCAAACTATCGGACTTCCTGCTGCAGGCGGCAGCACATCATATAACAATTTCTGACTGCTTACCTGTCCCCTGGTATCGTTACCTACCTCATCAAATTTTATTACTCCTGTCAGGATTTCATCGCCCTGTTCAAGATCGCCACTCATGGCATTATTCAATGCGGTTATGATTGTATCTATATTAACATAAAAACTATCCGGATCAGCGGCTCTGATTAAATCAATCGGAGCGCCGGCAATTGCCCAGATACTGGCAGTATCCATTTTTGCCGGTACGGCAAAGGCCAGCCTCAATATTCCATTCAAATCGCCTATTAATATTGGAGCTTTTATTTTGAGACTATCGTTTGATCCATTGATCCAGCCGGTAACATTATTACCAACCATGGTTGTTACAGCTCCAGTTGCAAATGCAGTCGGTGGTGTATTATCAACTTCAAAAACAGCATCTAACAAAGCAGTGGTTACTGAATTACCTGCTAAATCCAACCCAATTGCAGACACGGTCATTATTCCACTGTTCTTGCTGCTGTCGGGAAGTATTATTTCATAAATCCAGGTGCTGTCGCCATTGGTTTTCGATGAATATAATTGACCAACAATCGAATCATCGGTAGAATCAGCATACTGTATATTAAGGGTCGGCGCTTCGGCGTCTTTACGCATCTGGTCATTAAAATTAGCCGTTATCTCAATAACATCGTCTACTCTGCCAAGCAAATCAAGGGTTGGTTGATCTTGATTTGTGTACATGAACGTACAAATAACAGTGGTATTGTCAACAATTAGCGTATCACTATTGAAAGTACTATCAGCCGGTAACTGATTGGATGCCAGATCCTCAATTATAAACGATATCAGCGCGACCCCTTCATCGCTGGCCCCAGATGGTGCTGTCAACAAATAACTGAAATTAAGTGAATCATTACCCACCGGTGTCATCGTGCCGCTAACCGTCGATCCGGCACCATTATTATAGGCGATACTGATTGGTGGGTCAATCGGTATTTTTTCACTGAATTCTGCGCTGATGGTAACTACTGTATCCACGGCAACGTGGTAATGGGAATAGGTAAGATTAACCGATGGTGGTGTTACATCGTAGGTTACGGTCAGGATTGTATCGTTACCCGCATTGCCAGCGGAATCGATTGCGGTGAAAATAATATCATAAGTTGTACCATCTACCAAAGCTGGTGGGTCATTCAAATCAGATTCGCTCTTTAGTCCAGACAGCAATTCGTCTCCTGATAAATTTGTCGTCACATCATTTATACTACCGTCAACCTGATCCCAGAAAATTGTGCCCGATTCCAGGCGCCCGGAGAACTCAGTCAAACTCCAACCTAATTGTCGATGATTAATATAGTCGCCAGAAGAAATGGTAAAGTTAGATAAGGACGGATCGACATTATCCAAGCGTAATATATCGCGGCCAGATGTGTTCAAATCGGTTAAAGCATTTCCAGCCCGATCGAGGCCGGTGATGCTGATTGTAGCTCGTCCATCATTGCTGTCTGGTATTGCTGGAATTGTATATACCCAGGTAAGGACATCTTGATTATTCATACTGACTGTATCAAGAAAAGCTCCGCCATTATAAAGGATGTACACACCAGCAGAATCCATTTGCTCAGAAAAATCGGCAATAATCTGCGGTGAATCAGCAGCCTTTACCAGCGAATCCGGTGATATAGAGATAAATGCTTCGGGAGCTTGTGTATCAACAGAAATATTCCTACTGGCGGCCAAAGACCCAATACCCTGAGGATCGTCCAATGTCAGATTGGCATTATTTCCGGCTACATCAATTATTGAACCACCATTTAGAATCAGGGAATTGTTTGCAACATAATCCAACGTATCATTATTGTGGCCGGTTAATACAGTATAATTGAATGACAGCAGATCGGTATTATCGCCGCCGGTATAAAAGACTGGATAACTGGTTCCAGTCTGAATCTCAATGTATGGTGTCCCGGCGATAGTTGAAACCTGGAGAGTTTCGTCAAATAAAATAGTAATTGGTATTAGCTGGTCAACGGTGTAATAACCATCACCCAAAGTTGAGGATACTGACGATACCGTAGGAGCCTGTTCATCAACCAGCAATATTGAATCGCTAACAGTCCAATCGGTAGTGTTGCCAGCAACATCAGCAACGGTAGATCTGAATTGTAGATTTAAGTAGTTTGCAAAACCGGGTAATTCATGAATGTCGGTACTCGCAGTACCGCCTGAGTCCACCGAAACTGTTTTTGAACCATTCAACCGATCCAGATCAGTAATAGAGAATGTATCGCCAATAAAGGTCCAGGTATTGTTTCCGGCCCGGGCTACGATTCTGATTGCTCCATTCGTCAAACTTAAATCAGAAGTCTCCAAAGGAATAATGATATCAGCAACTTCATTAGTGCCATTCCAGTAATTATCTACCAGCCGTCCGCCACTGGTTGTAACATCACCCACAATCAAGGCAGTCGGGGCGGTCTGATCCACTATTATCGTCGTTCCGCTGGCTGTACCGGTCTTGGAGTTGCCAGCCTCATCAGTGATCACCGCCCGGATCGTAATCTCATCGTTAATATCAAAACCAAATAAATCTTCGAAACCGGTAACAATGGCCTCGGTAGCCTGTACAGTGATTGTCTGGAAGCCCACCGCAACGCTATCACCGTTAATCGTTGTTAATGCGCCAAGGTCTTCAAATGAACCATCTGCCTCAGCTTCCAATTGGATCCTGCCATCATCTAAACTGCTATCGCTAATCTCCAGCGGTACCCTGATCCTGATCGCCGTATTACTGGCATTCCAGTAACCTGCTACTATTACACCGCCATTAGTAAGTACCGATCCCACGGTAAAATCCGATGGTAAAACACCATCAATGACTATGGCTTTATTAAATCCTAATGAACCCGCTAAACCAACCGTCGGCAGAGTCAGTACTGCATTGTTACCAGCTCCGTCACGGATCGTTGCACCATTCAGGGTCAAGGCGGCTGTGGAAGTATAATCCAGGTCGTCACTCTCCTCACCTTCACCCACTTCATACTGGAAGGTCAGGGTCGTTGTATCATCTCCGGAAGTATAATTAACCACCGCATTTGTATTTACTGTAAGCTGTGGAGGTCCACCGGTAGTGACTACATTAACCGGCTCATTGAAAACAACATCCAGGTCGATTACATCATCAATCTTGAACGGGTTGGAATCTTCATCATCGGAAGTAACTCCACTAACCGTCGGCGCCGTCTCATCAATCGCCAATGTAGTACCACTTATACTACTTTCCCTGCTGTTACCGGCCACATCGGTTAACAATGCGCGGAAGGAAATATTCCCACCTTCTGTATAACCGTTTATATCTTCGATCTGGGTCCTTGAAAGGGTCACCGACTTATTGGTGTTAATCGCATTCACCGCTATCGTGTCACCTACCGTTTCAAAGCCTGAACCTGCATTGGCTTTGATAAATATCGTGCCACCATTCAGCGTTGCATCATTGGCGATAAATATTGTTACAGTGACTCCGGTATTGTGACTGTTCCAATAGTTCGCCACAATCGGCGTACCTGTTGTAAGAACTGATCCAACTGTAAAGTTCGCAGGCAAATCCTGATCCACTATTATCGTCGTTCCGCTGGCTGTACCGGTCTTGGAGTTGCCGGTGCTATCTGTCAATACTGCGGTAATTGTAACAGTTTCTCCGTCATCAAAATCCAGGATGTCGTTTTCAAAATCGTCAGCAGTGGTAGATATGGTCAGGCTCCCTGCGGTCAAGTGTCCGGCAGTGATGGTAACCGGTGATCCAAAACTGCTATAGCCAGGATTCGAGCTTATTTTGCCCTTTAACTGTGCGGTTCCCGTTTTTAATGAATTATCATTGGCGATTGGTATAATAATATCGATACTGGTACTGGTGCCGTTCCAGTAGCCGGACCGTTCAACGGTACCATTAACGCTTGCTGTGCCAACCGGGAAATTTGCAGGTGGAACTCCATCGACAACATAATTTTTTCCCCCACCCAGTGAACTCCCCGATCCGGTCGCTGGTAGAGTCAGAACAGCGTCATTTCCAGCCGCATCTCGTAATGTACCACCATTATTGACCAGAGCGCCGGTCGAGGCATAATTCAGATCATCACTTTCCTCATCGGTACCGACAATATAGATAAAAACAAGTACTGAAGTACCAGTACCTGAAGAATAGTTCACCACCGCATCGGTTATGTCCCCGGTTTCCAACGTTAACTGGGGAGTCCCACCGGTGGTGACTACATCTACAGCCGAATTAAAATTGACAATAATATCAATCGCATCGCCGATTGCATACGTCATTTCAATATCGTTAGAAGTAACATTAGTTACTGTCGGGCTCTGAGTATCAACTGTGAGCTTGGTGACACTGGGGGTGCCAGTACGGCTGTTTCCGGCATTATCAGTGATAATCGCCTGGAATTCCAATAGATCGCCGTCGTTATAATTGATTAAATCATCAATATCAGTGTCACCGGTCCCGCTGGCAGATGCGGAGAATATTTTGGTAGTATTCACAGCGGCAATCGTGGTCAGCGGACCTAAATCCTGAAAAGTTTCTACGTCGGCGGTTCTGGCCTGTAACTGGACTGTACCCCCATCAAGGCTGTTATCATCAGCAATTGGAACAGTGACATTTACGCCGGTATTGGTTCCATTCCAGTAATCCGCTACCCCTGTCCCTCCTGTAGCAATCACGCTCTGGACAGTAAAAGTACCTGGATCTAGGGCATCGATAGAAATATCGTTATTCCCAGCCAAGGAATTGGCAGTAGCCAGACCTGGCAATGCGAGAACGGCATCATTGCCGGCTCGATCCCTAATGTAATCTCCTGCAGTAAGTGACGCAGTATTTTCGTATTGCAGATCATCGCTGGCATGACCATCCTGCACTACGTAGGAAAACTGTAAAGTGTTAGTACCGTAACCAATATTATTATGATCCACAGTATACCCGCTAAGAGCCGGAACTTCCAATGATAATGTCGGTGTCCCGCTTCTCAGAACATCTTCGCTAAACTGGATATAGATTATTATTTCATCATCTTCGATGTAATTACCATCTACAGAATAAACGTTTTCTACTGTTGGATTATCAGTATCGTAAGTAACATTGGTATAAGAATATCTGTTGGAATTGCTGTGATTATCAGAAACAGAAAGTTCAATTGTATATACATCGCCTGAAGTCAACCCGGGATCTTCATTGTATGTTTTGGTTGTGTTTGCACTCCCATTTGCGGCAAAAAAAACAGTGTCGGTAAGCACGGCCGAACCCGAACCAGCAGTACGGGTCCAGGTCATTACACCGGATACAATGGACTCGCTACCGACGGAATAAATAAACTGTGGTGTACTGATATACATGCCGGAATAGTAGGAATCATTTGATATATTTTCCTTGATAGCTGATAATGTTGGTCCCTGAGTATCTATGTCAAAATAGTAATAATTAGAATTATTACCTCGGATATCATCACCTGAATAATAATCACCATCAAACGCTGTAGAATTATAGACTAATACAAAATAAAGTCGCTTGCCAGAAGAAAAAGTTTGCAAATCTTCTATTTCATTGTCTGTAACAGTTATAGTGTGCACTTCTCCCGTATTAAAAATACCACTGTAGGCCGGTCCACTTCCTCCGCTGTTACTGTATTGGGCTGAATAGGAAATATCCAGAATCGTGGATACATCAGGAAAATTTACATCATCATAAGCAGATGGATCACTGGTAAGCGCTACTCCTCTTAACTGGATGCTGCTAACATTCCCCCCACTTTCATCAATAGTTATCTGAATATTAATGGAGGAAGTCTTAGAAGTATGGTACCCATTTACCTGGTCCGTTCCGATCAAATCAAATACCACACTTGAGTGTCCCTGGGCAAAAAGACCGGTTAAAAGGACGGATAGTATTAAAAATACATACCGAATATTTTTCATGCTCTTACCCAACCGTTATTAAAAGTTTACACCCAGCGTTATCAATCCGTCCAGCCAACTGGCAGTACCCAACTCATTTTCATTAGAATCAATTACCCCGGAAGCGCTAGTGGCACGCACCCCTACCCTGATATCCAGAATATTGCCCAGGGCCAGACCGTAGCTGGTTTCAGCAAAATAGCCGTAATAATCCCCGATTTTGCCCCCGCCCAGTTTAACCTGGCCGGGACCAGCGGGAAAACTCAACAGACCCATAATAGTACTACCCTTATAATCGCCACTGGAGGGCATGTAATTTTCGAAAGCAAAGGTTCCGTACTCAAATCCGATTCTGAACCGCGATTTAAACATTTGCATCAACATGGGCAGTTCAACGCTGATCCGGTAATCAGCATAAGAATTATAGGTATTCAAAGCGTGATTTACAAAGCCCGGTGATGCATAGGATATGCTCAGACTATACCCCATTCGACGCGCTTGCTCACTTAGCACTGAGTCAGTCAGATCAGCATCTCCACGCTCCTCTACATATTCGCCGCTTTCCTCATCAAACTCATAGTAGCCTTCATCATCACTGTATTCGCTGTCATCTTCATAGTACTCGTCACCAACCTCATCTTCGTAATATTCATCTTCATAATAAGTATCGTCATAATATTCGTCATCATCATATGCAGTAGTATCATCTTCTTCATAATACTCTTCGTCGTAATACTCATCGTCGTAATATTCTCCCTCTTCGCTGTCATCCCAGAAATACAATGAGTCATCTTCAGCATAGGAATCGTCTTGTGCACTGAGGGGTGTCAGAATAAAAAATGATCCGATAAAAATGATTAGTATCAGGCGCAATAATACTGTCCCAAAATGGAATTTTTGTCTCCGCTTCATGTCTTTCCCTTATTGAACAGACGTAACATACTGTTCTTTAATCTAATTGGGTTTGCCCTTACCTTACCTCTTTCACGGTCGTAGGCTCAGTTAATATAAGGTATAGAATTACTTTGATGCAATCTTTTCGAATTTAATGTGAATCAGGTAACATTTGCACCGGTATACACCGCAATGGATCCCAATTCAGAATAGGAAATAACTCAAATTAGCGCAATTTCATTCTTTCAATACGCGCCCAACTATCACGCAGTGATACGGTGCGGTTGAATACTAATTTTCCGCCGTTGGAATCTTTAATATCAACGCAAAAATAGCCCCGTCGCAAGAATTGAAATCTATCTCCCGCCCGTACATGCTTCAAACCGGGCTCAACCTGGGCAGTTATTACCTTTAAGGAATCGGGATTTAAATTTGATTTAAAATCAGTGCCTTCGGCCACAGAGTTTGGATTAGCAGTTGCGAACAAACGATCGTACAGTCTTACTTCCGCCTCCAGTGAATGCATTTTCGATACCCAGTGTAGAGTTCCTTTCACCTTGCGATCTGCATTAACTCCGCCGCTTTTGGTATCAGGGTCATAGGTGCAATGCACCTCTTTAATATTACCTTGTTCGTCCTTAACAACACGTTCATATTTTATTATATAAGCGTGTTTCAACCGAACTTCCTTTCCCGGCGCTAAACGGAAGAATTTTTTATGGGGTTCCTCCTGGAAATCTTCCTGTTCAATATAAAGTTCGCGGGAAAAGGGGATTTCCCTGTTACCGGCCGCCGGATCTTCAGGATTATTAACAGCCGGTAAATTTTCAACCTGACCTTCCGGATAATTATCAATAACAATTTTCAGTGGATTTAAAACAGCCATTACCCTTGGAGCGGTTTTGTTTAAATCTTCCCGGACATAATATTCCAGCAGAGCCATATCAGCAATATTATCTTTTTTTGCAATTCCAATCCGTTCACAAAAATTTCTAATGGCAGCGGCTGTATATCCTCGGCGGCGCATCCCGGATATGGTTGGCATCCGCGGATCATCCCAACCAGATACCATATCTTCCTGTACCAGTTCCAGCAATTTACGTTTGCTCAGTATGGTATAACTGAGATTAAGTCGGGCAAATTCAATTTGCTGTGGGTGATATACACCCAACTTAACCAGACACCAATCGTATAAAGGACGATGATCTTCGAATTCAAGCGTGCACAACGAGTGAGTTATTCTTTCGATGGAATCTTCGAGGCCGTGAGCCCAATCGTACATGGGGTAAATACACCAGCTATCCTTGGTCCGGGGATGAGTCGCGTGCAAAATTCGGTACAGAACCGGATCGCGCATATTCAGATTTGGTAATGCCATATCAATCTTTGCACGCAAAACTCGGCGGCCATCGGGAAATTCGCCCCCGCGCATTCGTCGGAACAAATCGAGGTTTTCGGCAACCGATCGATCGCGATAAGGACTGTCAGTACCCGGTTTCGTCAAGGTTCCGCGATAAGATCTGATCTGTTCGGCAGTTAAATCACAGACAAAAGCATCACCCGATTTAATCAATTGCTCAGCCAATTTGTAGAGCTGTTCGAAATAATCCGAAGCGAAGAATAGGCGGTCTTCCCAATCAAATCCCAGCCATTGCACATCTTCGATGATTGAATTAATATATTCTTCTTCTTCTTTGATCGGATTGGTATCATCAAATCGAAGATTGCATAAGCCATTATATTCTTTGGCGATTCCGAAATTCAGTACAATCGACTTGGCATGACCAATATGTAAATAACCATTCGGCTCCGGGGGAAAACGAGTGTGTATGCGACCGTCGTTCTTACCCTGCTCGAGATCGCGATCAATTATTTCTTTGATAAAATTGGTTGGTAGGTTTTTAGATTCTTCTGTCATTGCTCTTTTTTCAATATAAATTCCACAACAATCCTGATTTTACCCGGGAACTTACTGAGAATGGGGATTGTGAGCCACTGGATAGATTGAAATTTTATCAATTACTACAGAACCTATTTATCGTTTAAAATTCCTTACTGCACTACTTTTACTATAAATCGCAAAATGTAAGTAATTCGAAGGATTAAATATTTCACAATTAAACGAGTAAAAATTTTAGCTGGTAATATCTCATTTAAATAAGAAACCCGCTCAAAGCGGGTTTCTTAAGGCTGTAGCCCGTAGGGGAATCGAACCCCTGTTAACGGCGTGAGAGGCCGTCGTCCTAACCCCTAGACGAACGGGCCATTTCCATAGTAAATAAAATACCTTGTACGCCCGGGAGGACTCGAACCCCCAACCTTCTGGTCCGTAGCC
>JABMPO010000396.1 GCA_013203015.1 Fidelibacterota bacterium | reverse complement strand
GAAAGGCAAAGGTGAAACCGGCAATGAAGATCGGCGGCCAAACTAAAGTGTGAACACCGATTGCAGCCATTTTGATGTTGCGGATATTCCGACCCATAATTGCGCTGAATAACTGCGGAATTGCTATTAATATGCTAAATAATCCCGCCACGGAAATTATTACACCATTCGGGGCTCCCAGCATGCTAAGAAAAAGCGGAATAACGGCATAGGCGTTGTGAAAGGCAATGCCAAACCCCCAGGATGCTTCATGAACGCAATTCAGCGCCAGGTTGCGCTTGTTGATAGAGGTCAGAAAATTAGGAATGTTGATTGTCCGTTTATTTGCGTTTTTGTTGAGATATTTTAATGATTGCCAATAGCAGCACAACTGCACTAGCAAATTGAACGGCAGTCAGGGTACTATCGTTAATCAGATAATCAAAAATTATTGCCGAGGCGGGAAAGCACAGTTCACAAATTGTGGCAATTGAGGCACGAATTCGCTTTAAGCCGAAATAGTATAAAAAGATGGCCCCTGACCCGGTCGTGAAAGCGATTATCAGGAATATCAGCCAGTTGGTTGGTGTGATTGCTCCGAAGTGATTCAAATTGCCAGAGAAAATCAAGTATACCAGCATTATAATACTGGTTATTCCAAAACGGTAAAATGTCGCTGTAGTAAAATCATAAGTAATTAATATTTTTCTCCCGAGCACCGTAGCGCTGCCAAAAGAAGCGGCGGCAATTATAGCCCAGACTGCTGCCTGTGTTGTATTTGCTCCGACTTGGAGATTGGGGAGGGTGAAACCAAAAGTGAGAAAATAACTGGCTATAATTGCTACAGCAGCCCAGAGAATAAACCGGGAACGGATTTTCTCCTTCAGCAGAATTGCCGCCAGGATAATTGCAAATACCGGCTGTAGCTTCTGTAGCAGCACCACAACTGTAAGTTGTTGAAAATTGACCAGGAATAGAGCCTTGACTATTGCCAGAGTGCCCAGCGCCCCGCCAAAGAAGGCAACTAAACCGAAAGTAATCCAATCGCCGGACGGTATTCTGGACAGATTGGCATATTCCCGGAAAAGAACGGGTTGCATCAGCACAAATGGTATCAGGTGCAATAGCAGCACCACAAAACCGGTATTCAAATTATATAACCGCGGTGTCAGCACAACGCCATCAAAGCCCCATAAAACAGCAGCAATACAGACAGCGCTGGCGCCAATTAATTTTGTTTTTTCAGGAACAGTCATTATTGGAAGCTTTCAGATTAATTTTTTATTTTATTGAAGCGGAAAATTACAATCACCAGCTTCTATAAAACAGAACCGGTATGTTCATAAAGTCAATTTGTTATATATTTCTGACCATGAACACAGCATTAAAGCGAACTCTGGGAATGTGGGATCTGGTTTTTATGAATATTGTTGCCATAATCGGACTCCGCTGGTTATTGACTGCCGCTCGCACCGGTTACAGCAGTTTGATATTATGGACATTAGCTCTGTTAGTATTTTTTATCCCGCAAGGGTACGCAATTTATAGTTTGTCTAAAAAATTCCCCCAGGAAGGTGGAATTTATGTCTGGGCACGAGAAATATTTGGACCTTACCATGGTTTTATTGCCGGTTGGTGTTACTGGATCAATAATCTGATTTATTATCCGGCCTTGTTGATGTTTCTGGCCGGTAATGCCTTGTTTATTTTTGGCAGCAGCTACGTTCATCTGGCAGATAGTAAACTATATATAGCTTTGTTTTCGTTGATTATGCTGTGGTTGGTAATTATCATAAATATCCGTGGTATGTCACTGGGTAAATGGATTCACAATTTTGGTGGCATCGGCGTGTGGATTCCAATTGGACTATTAATTGTTCTGGCTTTCGCCTTCCTGCTTCGGGAAGGTCCGGCGGAACCCTTCCGGATATCAGACTTGCTGCCGGATTTGGGGAAAGCCGCGACCTGGTCATTTTGGGCAACCATGTGCTTCGGATTTGCCGGGCTTGAATTAATGTCGCTTTTGGGCGATGAAATCAAGAATCCGCTGAAAAATATTCCACGGGCGATCGTGATTTCAGGGGTAGCGATTACTGCCGTTTACATCCTGGGCACATTTTCTTTATTGGTTGCACTGCCAAAAGATGAAATTGGATTGTTGGCTGGCATAGTTCAGTCGATAGGAGCCCTGGGGCAGCATTTCAACCTGGCCTGGGTAGGTATCGTGGCCGCGCTGTTTATCGCTTTGTCGGGAGTTGGTGGTGTCAGCGCCTGGATTGCCGGGGTTGCCCGGGTGCCGTTTGTAATCGGTCTGGATCGCTATTTACCATCAGCATTGGGGAAATTACATCCCCGCTGGAAGACGCCCCACATCTCATTGCTGGTGCAAGGCGGATTGACAACCTTGTTTATAATATTCAGCGTAGCCGGATCTACCATTGAAGAGGCCTATTTAATTCTGTTGGATGCGGAAATCGTTCTCTATTTTATACCCTACCTGTACATGTTTGCAGCAGCGTACAAATTGAACCGTGATGACTGGCGTGGAAGATTATCAGGTATATTAGGTTTTACAGCTACTGCCCTGGCAATGATATTCGCGTTTATTCCACCGGAAGGTGTTAACGCAGTAATTTTTGAGGCTAAGATGCTGGTAGTTACAATCGGTTTTGTGGGTGTGGGCTTATTGATATATTGGCGGCGAAAGCCTTCTAACGCCAATTGATAATCGAAGGGATTAGTTGCGCCGGTTTTTGCGCGGTTTTTTCTTTGAGTCGATACCAGTTTTATCCAGCAGTTTTTGCAATTTATCTTTATCGCCAGTATCCATATTCAGATTATCAAAATTGATGTCTTCCACTTTAAAATCGTCACCCAATTGTTTTTGCAATTCTTTCAACATGGCACTTTCGTCTGTTCCCATAAATTGTTGAAACAGGTTAATCTGAGCCGGATCAATATTCCTCTTGGAAAGCTTGTTGAATGTACCAGCGGTGGGGAAAGCAGCCTGAATTTTAGTGGCGAAATTGTCTGATCCAGGAATTAGTTTGGCAATCGAATTATAAACTTGAGGTGCAAATCCCTGTAGATATTTGTATGCAACTGAATTGCGTTTGGTGTCTTTTACAAATGATATACTGTCTGGTAGAAACATGAACAGCGGTAAAAAGGCGCTGATAACCAAAGCTCCTTTAATGGAACCAAATAGCAACCCGCCACCTTTATCAAGCCAGCCCATCAAAGCAAAATTGAAAATAACTCGAGCAATTCTAGCTAGATAGATAAAGACAGCGATTGTCAATAATAATATCAGAATAAAGGCCACGGCCTTTTCAACTTTATCACCAAGTGCAGCAAAATTGTGAACAACAGCGGCAACTCGGTTGACGTAATGTAACGCGAGAGTTATGCCAATAATTATTCCCAGGATTTTAAACACTTCGGCAATCAATCCTTTGCGCAGGCCGATAAAAGCAAACACCCCGACTACGGCCAAGGCGGCAATATCAAAAACTGTTAGATTCATAGCGGTCCATTGTTTCTAATAAATTACTATAGGGCGGGAAAACAGTAAACGATTATTTTACCGGATAATTTTACGATTGACTAATTCACTGCCACGTTAAAGAATGTAGCGAATACAAATATGCCGCAAGCGCCGCGGGCAATAGTTCGCCGTCTCAGGTATTTCTGTTTATCAGATAGAACTTTTTCAATTTCATTCCAATTCATTTCCACGGTAATCTCGTCACCGGCTTGGATAAACACCTTTTTTGTCCCCGTTTCGATTGCTTTAATATCAAAAGCTACGGTTTTTACAGAATTGCGGGATAATAAAACGAAAATAAAACTCCAATCAGAAGCTTTTTTCTGAATTTCTGCCTCATACTGACGACTTGTTTCCAGGCGATTTTCAGG
>JABMPO010000395.1 GCA_013203015.1 Fidelibacterota bacterium | reverse complement strand
GTTTTCGCTTAAACCAATGCAAGCCTTGCCAGTATGGATAGCAACAGTGGCCGGAACCACTTCTTTGTCCCGCACCATTTGCTCGGCAGCAAGGGCGAATTCCATATTCTGGGGATAAGGCATCCCATGGCTTATTATTGTTGATTCAAGCGCCAGAACAGGACGCCCGGTTTTCAGGGCGGAAGCAACTTCCGGGGTTAATTTAAATAAAGAACTCATCTTTTATTTTTGAAAAGTTACAGTTTTCTTGATGCTGAATTTAGCTGAAACAAATGATAAATCAGGCAAAGGGGAAATTAGAAAAAATTACCAGTCTTTGCTTTATCGAACTCTTACTCGAATCGGCACCGGTTTAACCACTATATTAGTGAGCCAGCGTCTGATATGCTTAAGTATTTTGCCGATCATCAGGCTACCGCCACCAAACCCTCGGAAACCAGTTTTAGGGTCAAGTTGTTATAAAATTTATGTATTGTATTAAGATCAATTACAATTGCATTTACGCCGGCAGTTCCGTCTAAAAGTTTGTTTTGATGTTCTTTGAGAAAAGCATCAACTGCGCTGGGCTTCATTTCAAATTTATTTTTCATGTTTTATTCTTCACATCTTTGTTAAGCACTATACACAAATATTGTTCCAGTGACAGAAAAATGCCATTTTAGCAGATATGGCATTTGATTAAAAGAATTGTGCAGACTCTGACATAGGTGGTAACTTCGCCACCGCCTTACGTTTTTCCTCCTCCGGATTTACGCGTTTTCACAGATAAAGGACAATCTGGTTAATGCAATTTCGACTTAAAAATCTTATTTTTCCTCTAAACCGACCAATTTCCCGGCAGGTGATATTGCTTGCTATGCCGGTAATTCTGAGCAATCTCAGCCGGGTGTTTATGAATCTTGCCGATCTGGCAATGGTGGGTCGCCTTGGCGCACCGGCGTTAGCAGCGGTGGGAATGGGAAGTATGGTCGCATGGACTGTTCTAAGCACAGCCATCAGTTTAAGGACCGCCGTTCAAGCCGTTGCCGCGCGTCGATTAGGACAAAAAATATTTACCGAATGCGGAACTGCGCTTCACAACGGTCTCTTTCTGGCGACGATAACCGGCATTCCATTGTCAATTATCGGGTTTTTACTGGCGGATAAAATTGCCCCCCTGCTGTTGGAAGATCCAACCGTTATCCCTCTTTGTGTCGACTATATGTCCGTGGCTTTTCTCAGCGTGTTTTTTGCCAGTTTGGGATTTGCTTTCCAGGGATTCTTCACCGGGGTTGAGAAAACGCGTATTCATATGAACGTTACCGTTGTTGCCAACCTGATAAATATCTATTTGAATGCTGGCTTGATTTACGGCCGAGAAGGTGTGATGACTTTTTTTAGCGAATTAGGCAATGGAAGCTGGTCTTGGGTCGGTTATGCTTGGTCGTGGATACCGTTTCCGGCAATGGGTGTGAAGGGTGCCGCAACCGCCACATTGCTTGCATCCGCCTGGTTGGTTGTACATTACTCGGCCTACTTGTTGTTACCGGAGATTAGAAAACGCTTCCAGGTTTTTAATATCGGATTGAACTGGACAATGCTGCGAAAACAATTGACACTGGCCATTCCCCAGGCGGCACAGGAGCTGTTTGTAATGGGTGGCTTTGTTTTGTTTTTCAAAATTGTGGGGATGATCGGCACCGCCGAACTGGCAGCTACCGAAGTTGTTTTCGGTATCATGGGCGCATCGTTTATGCCGGCCGCCGGAGTTGGTCAGGCTTGCGCTACGTTGGTTGGAAAATTTCTTGGTGAACAGCGGCCGGATAAATCGGAAATCAGCATTTTTGAAAGTGTTCGCTGGTCTTTGCTCATTATGGGCACGATGGGTATAATATTTTTCATATTCCCGGAAAAAATAATGCCATTGTTTACCAGCGATCAAAATGTAATTCAGGCGGGAATTGTAGGTTTACGGGTACTCGCATTTGCCCAGTTTGCGGATGCTGTTGGTATTACCCTCTGGTTTGCCCTCACTGGTGCCGGCAACACGGTGTATCCGGCAATAGTAGAAATCGCCATTGCCTGGGGCTTCTTTTTACCGGTAAGTTATTTGACCGGCGTGGTGTTGGGTCTTGGCTTTCTGGGTTCCTGGCTAACATTTGCAGTATATATATTAATTTTCGCAATCCTAATGGCTTTGAAAATTATAAAAGGCGATTGGAAATCAATATCGGTGTAATTGTTGGCATTCAACAGTGAAGGATTGCTGTGTCGCCTGGAAATATTCGGCTAGCATTTTGTGAATAGAAATGGACAGACCGGTATGCTGTTGGGTAAATTTGTTGTCTTAATTAATTGCAGGAATTGACACTATGAACAGAAAAATGGTGATGATTGACGGAAATGAAGCAGCGGCCTACGTTGCTTATAAAACCAATGAAGTTTGCGCGATTTACCCCATTACACCATCCTCCGCAATGGGGGAATGGGCGGACACTTGGTCGGCCATTGGTCAGAAGAATATCTGGGGAACGGTTCCTGATATTGTAGAGATGCAAAGCGAGGGGGGCGCAGCTGGCGCGGTTCACGGCGCCCTACAGGCCGGTGCACTAACATCGACATTTACAGCATCGCAGGGTTTATTATTAATGCTCCCCAACATGTTCAAGATTGCCGGTGAATTGACCGCCACCGTTTTTCATGTTTCCGCACGCACGGTAGCTACCCACGCCCTGTCAATTTTTGGTGATCACTCCGATGTGATGGCCGCTCGTTCAACCGGCTTCGGCCTGCTCGCCTCCAGCAATGTTCAGGAAGTAATGGATATGGCGCTGATTGCCCAAGCCTCTGCCCTAGAAGCCCGAATACCGTTCGTACATTTTTTCGATGGATTTCGTACTTCCAGCGAAGTTCAGAAAATCTGTCAACTTAGCGATGAAGAAATCAGTTCGATGATTGACGATGATCTGGTTTTTGCCCATCGCCATCGCGGACTTAATCCGAATAATCCGGTATTACGCGGTACGGCCCAGAACCCGGATGTTTTTTTCCAGGCGCGAGAATCCTGTAATCCCTACTATCTGGCAGCACCAGGTATTGTCCAGAAAACAATGGATAAATTTGCGAAGGTTGTTGGCCGCAAGTATAATCTATTTGAATATATTGGTGATCCGGAAGCTGATAAAGTGATTATCATAATGGCATCCGGCGCTGATACGGTCAACGAAACTGTTGAATTTTTAAATAAACAGGGCGAAAAAGTAGGCGCGGTAACTGTACATCTATATCGTCCCTTCTCAATTGAACATTTTGTCAACTCACTACCGCAGTCGGTTAAGAAAATAGCTGTATTGGACCGCACAAAAGAACCGGGAGCGATTGGTGAGCCCATGTATCAGGATGTGTTGACGGCCCTGGTGGAACAAGCTGAAAAATTGCCGACAAGACCCAAAGTAATAGGCGGTCGCTATGGTCTGTCATCCAAGGAATTCACACCGGCCATGGTCAAGGGTATTTATGATGAATTAGCCAAAGACCAGCCTAAAAACCATTTTACCATTGGAATCAATGACGATGTAACCAACACCAGCCTGGATTATGACCCGGACTATTCCATACATGGCGATGATGTTTTTCGTGGGATGTTTTATGGTCTTGGCGCGGATGGTACCGTGGGAGCTAATAAAAATTCGATCAAAATTATTGGTGATGGCACGGATAATTTTGCCCAGGGCTATTTTGTTTATGATTCCAAAAAATCAGGTAGCATGACGATTTCGCATCTACGATTCGGTGACGACAAGATCAAATCGCCCTATCTGATTGACAGCGCAAATTTTATAGCTTGTCACCAATTTGTATTCTTGGAAACCCATGATGTTTTAAAATCGGCTGACCCGGGCGCCACCTTCTTGTTGAATAGTCCTTATCCGGCTGATGAGGTGTGGGACCATCTTTCCAGCCAGATTAAGAAGCAAATCATTGTAAAAAAACTGGAATTTTATGTGATCGACGCCCTTAATGTTGCCAAAAAAACTGGAATGGGTGTTAGAATCAATACCATCATGCAAACCTGCTTCTTTGCTATTTCCGGTGTTTTACCAAAGGATGAAGCAATCAATAAAATAAAAGAGGCAATTAAAAAGACCTACGGTAAAAAAGGCGAAGAAATTGTACAAAAGAACTTCAAGGCCGTCGATGAGACAGTTAACAACCTACACCAGGTTAAATATCTGAATGCAGGGAAAGAGGCTGGCAACGG
>JABMPO010000394.1 GCA_013203015.1 Fidelibacterota bacterium | reverse complement strand
TTTTTGCAATTGGCCGTATTCCGAATGATACTTGCCTGTCCCCGAAACTGCGGGCCGAGAAAGATCAGATGATTGAACAGCGCCGTTTATTCCTCACAGGTGATATCGCCAATGGGCGCTACCGCCAAACCGCAATAGCAGTGGCCGATGGCATCCGGGCCGCGATGCAAATAAATACTATGTTGAGCGACGAATAATCATGCAGATCATCTCCACCAGCGGAAACCCGGATATTGCTACCGTTTACCTGGCCGATCTGGGGGACGGTCGCCTGATCGAATTTGTGGAATCGGTTCAACCACCAATAGCGAGGGAAGACAAATGGGTACTGATCATTTCCACACTGCAGGGTTGCCCGGTCGGTTGTTCAATTTGTGATGCTGGTCAGTTTTACCGTGGGCGGTTATCTGAAGAAGAATTGTGGGTACAGCTGGATTACCTGGTGAAATCCCGTTATCCGGACAAAAAAATACCCGCCAGTAAATTCAAGATCCAATTCGCCCGGATGGGTGAGCCCACCTTCAATCAATCTGTATTAACAGTATTGCGAAAATTGCCCGAGCGTTATCATGCCCCAGGATTGCTACCTTCTTTATCGACGGTTGCTCCGGCAGGCGTAAATAGTTTTTTTGATCAATTGCTGGAAGTGAAACAGGAATACTATCACCAAGGAAATTTCCAACTCCAGTTCTCTCTGCATTCTACCAACCAAGAATATCGTGATAAACTGATTCCAGTGAAGAAATGGAGTTTTTCGGATATTGCTCGTTACGGTGATCGCTTTTACCAGCCAGGCGACCGTAAGATCACTTTGAATTTTGTATTAACAAATACAACCCCAATTGATCCAAACATACTTCTGAATCATTTTGACCCGGCTACCTATTTAATAAAATTGACTCCATTGAATCCAACCTATCGCTCCCAGGAGCACGAGTTGGAGACCGCCATTGACCCTTATAACGAATCAACTGACAGTTCCATAACCAATGCGTTAAAAAAAGCCGGTTACGAGGTAATCCTGTCAATTGGTGAACCGGAAGAAAACCTGATCGGCAGTAACTGCGGTCAGTATATCCAGGCTCATCTCAGAAACGAATCGGGACTGATAGATGGATATCGGTATCCGCTAAATAAATATTGAATAGAGGTGGAATGTCATTTCGATTCTCCGATTAAGATCGGAGGAGAGAAATCTACACCAAGTGGTTCTTGGGGCTAGCAAATGCAGCACACAGCAAAGCTATTGTAGATTTCTCCTTATCCTTGGGATTCGTCGAAATGACTGTGAATGATTGTTACTTAATTGGCCGTAATCGTGGCAGCAATCGTCCACTGCGATTCATATAATCCTGGTATTCATCACTAAACTGCTTAATCAGCAATTTCTCTTCGACTCCCATTCTGATAAAAATGTGTGGAGTCAGTACAATCAAGAATGAAAAACCAGCAATCCAATTAGGCAGTATCATTGCTTGTGCAATTGCCCAGATCAAATGAGCTGAATACATGGGATGACGAATATTTTTATAGATACCGGTAGTAATCAACGTGTGATTCGGCCTTAAACCAACTATTGGAATCCAGTTACGATTCAGATCAGCATGAGAGCGATATAGCAGCCAGCTGGCAAACAAGAATAATACAGCTCCCATCCAGCCTATCCACTCTGGTCGCGAGTAATCGGTAAATTCCAATTTTGCACTGAATACATAAATTAATGGAATTATCATTCCAATTCCGTTTAGCACCAGCAGGGTAATATCCAACGCAGTTTTATTATCAACTGCAATATTTTCGTTTCGAAAACGAGCGGTAAATATTTTCCGCACGACGGTAATGATTATAAATCCAATGAAATATACAATTTTGAAAGGATTACTGAACACTATCAGTTCCCCCACTTAGTTGGTTGATAATCGATAACAAATTAATTCAATCTATGGGTAGGGACAACTCATGAGTTGTCCCTACGAAAACCACTATTTATAAACCCGCCAGCACATCAACCGCATGTGATTTAGTTTTAACTTTGGGATAAGCTTTTTCAATCTTGCCGGATTCATCAATCAAATAAGAAATACGATAAATACCTTCATATTCACGGCCAGCCATTTTCTTTGGTCCCCAGGCATGGTAAGCACGCAATGTATCTTTTCCCTCATCGCATAACAAAGGATACTGGAAATCATTTTTCTCTACAAATTTTTTCTGGCGAGCAGGTGGATCGGCGCTCATCCCCAAAACGGTAATGTTCTTTTCTTCAAACTGTCGGAATTCATCCCGGAATCCCTGTCCTTCCAAAGTTCAGCCACCGGTGCTGGCTTTGGGGAAAAACCACAAAAGTACTTTTTTGCCTTTATAATTTGATAACGACACCGGTTTTCCATCTTGGTCAGGTAAGTTGAATTCGGGGGCTTGTGTTCCTACTTCTAACATATTTACTCCTTTATGAATATCGAACAAGGATTAACGAATTATGATTTAAGAATTATTTATTATTCAAATTTTTCTGTGCTGTCTCAACGCTTTTAACAAAAATTGATATCAGTTCATCATTTTCTAAAAGTGTGATTTCTAATTTTTCTGGTTGGTTTATCAACTTTGCTTTCTGGATAATTTTAAGCCCGATATAGGTTTCACGCAATTCTTTAAGAGCTATTTTCATTTTATGAATGAAATCTTTTCGTGACTCTCCACTTTGGGCTTCACCATAATTTAATGCTGATGATGTTCCCGATCTTACAAGTTGCCCCCGCAAATGTTTTCCAACTGTATTATTTGGTAACTGGCAAGTTACTCCAATTATCAATACAGCGAAATTAATCAATCGATCCTCCAGATCGTGTTTTCGCATATATCCTCCCATAAATAATAAAAAGCTATTACTTCAAAAATCTACAATCGTTAATCCTTGTTCATTATTCAAGCATTTTATCATCCTAAAATCGACTATCAATTTTCACTTCCGACCAGCGCAGCCGGTCATCGCCACTCGCAACCATATCGTGAACCACTTTAATTCCGGTCCGTTGACCACGCCAGATTAATAATTGCAGCGCTTCTTCAAGATCAACCCAGCGATAATCCGAATGTTCCATAGACAACGTAATTTCGTCGGTATCAACCTCGATCCCGAAAACCGGTACCAAATTAATACGATCACCATGTTTCTCATAGAAGCGACTGACATGATCGGCAACAAACATTCGTTTTGGGGATAAACCGGTTTCTTCTTTCAACTCCCGGATTGCCGTTTCCCAGGCTTTTTCGCCAGCTTCGATTTTACCAGCCACCCCCTGCCAGAGATGTTCATAAATTTTATTCACATTTCGTTTGAGCAACAGAAATTTTATTCCGGTTTCCGTTTGCCGGAATACGTAGGAATCGATCACGCGGATAATTGATTTAGTCATTTAGTCAATGTGTTAAAGTATTTGTGTGTTAAGGTACATAATTATCTAACTGCTGATTTTTTACTTCGCTCTTCATCTCCCCTGCCCCCCTGCTTTTCTTCGCTTTCGGCTCTTTGCTCCTAGCTTTTTTTCTGTGAAATTAGTGAAATTAGTGATTAAATCATTTTTCAAACTATCACATCCCCTTGTTGTCATTCATAATACTAAGGTAGTTTTCCGCCCAGGATGAAAAGGTTCCGGCTGCAATCTCTGTGCGCATGGTAGCCATCAAATTGAGGTAATAAGTCACATTATGCAGGGACGCCAGGCGCAAACCCAGAATTTCATTAACCCGGATCAAGTGACAGAGATAAGCACGGCTGAAATTCCGGCACAGGTAACAGTCACAGGTATCATCAAGGGGATTAAAATCCGATTTGAATTTCTGATTCTTGATATTGATTATGCCATGGCTGGTGAATAACTGACCATTGCGGGCATTACGGGTAGGCATAACGCAATCAAACATATCCACACCCAGGCGCACAGAACGTACCAGATCGGTGGGTCGCCCAACCCCCATCAGATAACGCGGTTGAACTTTTGGTAAAACACCATCCAGAAATTCGATCATATCAAACATAGCGCTTTTTTCTTCCCCCACCGCCAGACCGCCGATGGCAATTCCACAGGTGGCGTAGGGCATAACATCCTCAGCACTGCGTCGGCGCAATTCTTCGTAAACACTGCCCTGAACAATCGGGAAAAGGGTTTGCTCATGTCCATATATGGCTGGATTCTCTGCCAGATACTGATCGCATTCCCCAATCCAGCGTGCGGTTCGCTTCACCGCTAATTCAGCCACCTCAATACCAACATCACTGGGGGGACACTGGTCAAAGGCCATGATAATATCACTTCCGAGGTGACGTTGAATTTCCATGGAAACAGCCGGATTGAAAAAATGTTTGCTGCCATCCAAGTGGGATTGAAATTCGACTCCATCGTCATTGATCTTATTCATTTTCGCCAGGGAAAACACCTGAAAGCCACCACTATCAGTGAGGATCGGTTTATCCCAACTGATGAATTTATGCAAGCCGCCGGCAGCATTGATGATTTCGGTCCCCGGCCGCAGGTAGAGGTGGTAGGTATTACCGAGAATGATT
>JABMPO010000393.1 GCA_013203015.1 Fidelibacterota bacterium | reverse complement strand
TGTTTAAACACCCAATCGTCTGAGGGTGGGATCAATCAACCAAAGCCAGTCATCAAACAAAAACTCCAGTCTAATCGCCAATAAGGCGATACGTCCCATAACTGTGTATCCGAAAGCAGCACCAAAAGTAATCATCAGCACCCAAATGCCTACTTTGGCCGTTTTGCCGACAAGACCTTTATGCTCAACTGAGAAGAAAAAGTAAACCAGTGAGCATAAAACGCCGAGAATCAGGATAAGATTCAGGATTGATCCCCAGAACGAAAATCCGGTTACCGGATCAATCACAATCACCGGAATGATACTGTTACGAATCTGGCTGAGAAAGTCAGCATGGATGAAACCCATCAACCGGATACCAGCGGTGGTTCCAATGATGAAAGCCAATGGCCAGCGGCTGATCCAGGAACCCTTGGAAGAAAGGCGCATCAACAACATTATTCCGAGAATCAATGGAAAGATATACAGCCATTCGCTGTGTCCATTGATTCCGGGCATGGCCCAGGATTTTACCATCGCCGGGAATAATTTACCCAGTAGATTGGGAACGATAACATCCCAGAATCCAACCGTCATCCAATAGGCTGCCGATACACCAATTACCGTTGATTCGGCTATTTTGTAAAACGGATTATCCTTATACAGGAAAGACAGGATAAACATCGTGAACAAAGCAGCAACCCAGACACCAAATGTGCGCCAGAAGCTATAACGGTAATCGGTCTGATTTTGGTCTGCAGCCATGGCTGCAGCATAATCAGCAGGATTAGCGCGTCTATAACGAGTCCATTCGATGTGTTCATCAGCCGGGATAGCCGCGACGTCGTGATCAAGAGCATCATCGGAATTGACATTAATCCAGTTCATATCCGAATCTGTACCGACATTAACCAGATCGACATCAACTGCTCTGACATAAACCGATCCGGCCCCTCTGAAACCAGCATTCATCAGCAGTATAATGGCTGCGACTACTATTACAATTATCCAATTTCTTGTGGAAGTATTCATGACTGTCCCTCCTTCTTCTTGTCCATAAAGAAGATAACATTACCTACTATAATGAGGAAAATCATTAACAGGTGAGCTACCAACTGCGGTCCCATGCGGCGGATACCTTCAAGATATTTGGGTTGATCCTGCAAACCATATCTTTCTCCAACCAGCATTTCATATTCCGCAGCACCTTTAATTGCACCCAGTAGACCGGGCAACTGATCGGGAATATATGGATAAAGCAGGGGCGCCTGCACGCCGGTACAACCGGCAACCATTTTGATCTTATCCGGGAAAGGCGTTACAGCATACTGAACCCATTCCTTGGTTCCGGCATAGCCGGCGCTGACGTTGATAACCAGATCCATATCCTGGACACTGTAAATATCCTGGCACATGGGGATGTCATCGAAAGCGGTTCCATAAGCATCGGTAGTGTAGAGTTCACGGAAATCAGTTACGATAACCTTGATCACTCCTTCGTTGCCGGATTTAAAGCCTAGATTGACATAATCTTCACCGTAAACCATATCCGGGAAATCAGAATGAATAACCATATCGATACGGTCATCAATCATCTGCGGTCCCACCGGCCACAATGCCATGTAATACATCTTCAGACCTTTGGCGGCACAATGATATGAAAAAGTCGTCGCCATCGGTCCCAATTCACCTTCACTGGCAGGGTCGAAATCAAATGACAGGAGAACATTAGAACCAGGTTCCAAGGATTCGATTATATCAAATGTTGAATACGCCAGATCGGTTGCCTTCTCTGGGAATTGCAACTGTAAAAGAATAGGAATTGACACGGATAGGAACATTAACAAAAAGATCCACCGTCGATCGATATTTTTAATGAATTCGTACATAGCCTATTCCTTACTCTGGCCTAAATACGACCGGTCTACGCCAAGTAATACTTTCAGGGATGTGGAAGCAATTCCCAATGCGATACCAATCATAATCGCACGATTACCGGCTGTGTTAAAGACTTTCATTATGATTACCGTTAGGTTC
Organism: Fidelibacterota bacterium; assembly: GCA_013203015.1. Taxonomy (GTDB): domain Bacteria; phylum Fidelibacterota; class Marinisomatia; order Marinisomatales; family TCS56; genus JABMPO01. Next base: position 4,601 of record JABMPO010000393.1, on the reverse strand, counting down.
TCCAATTTCAAACCACTTAACCATTCAGGCAACCAGGCGGTAAGAGCAACGCCTGCGAATGTTCTGCCCAACAAAATAATAAAAGCCGTTCCCAGCAACAGGATAGCTTCAATATTCTTGGCTCTGAAAGCCCGGAATGCCGCCGATGCAACATAGAAAGCCAGCATGGCAAACATCGTGGCTGTCAAGGGTTTGAAGACATATTCGTAAAGCCACCAGAAAGGAGTTCCAATCTCACGATAACTACCTGACCATTCATGGGTTGGAAATTGAATATTCGGATTCACTCCAATCTTCCCAAGGCCAATAGACAGGGTAATTATAAAAGCGGCTAATGTAATGCCGGAATAACCCCATCCTGATTTGTGGTCAGATACTTTCTTTAAATGGATCTTAATCAAATTTCCGCCGCCCAGGACAAATGCGATTGAAGCCAGAACATCAAACCAGATGGCCGCAATTTCGCCCCATCCCTGGGTACGCGGGATAAAATAGGCGATGATTAAAACAAATCCGCCTAAAGCTGTTATTAATAATGGTACTGTTCTTTTCATCCGTTTATACTCCTTAGGTCAGGATAATTTCTTTAATAAAACGGACTGCATTTTCCAATGCCATTCCGAATCCAGCGTCAGTTCCGACCAGTGCTGCTATTGACAGCATGGTAACGCCAATGATCATAATGATAGCGACGATACTTTTACCAACATCCTGTCCTTTAAGACTACCCATTTGCTCTGGTTCACCAGATAAATAAGCGGAAGCTGCGAAAAATTCTTCGCCAATCAGCGTGTAGTCACAAGCCGCAACGAAGAATGGCAACTGGGCCGGCATTGCGGTACCAGCGATCTGAATAGCACCAATTGCATTCCCGGTTTCTGCCAGAATCAGTGACTCTGCAAAAAAGGCACCCATATAGAAACAGGCGGCTGGTTTTTCGCGAACCATCATTCCCGAAAGATAGGCAACATAGCCGAACTGCTCATCGGTTACATAATAGATCAAATCCTGATTGAAGGCATCGGGGCGACCGGCTGCCAGAAAAGCCGCCTGGACAGTCTCGCGGGCAGTTGTCATAACCAACGATCGCGAAGTGGGTACTTCAACCTTAGCATCATATTCAGCAGCCGTTTTAGCAACCCGTGATAAAATCGTGAGGCCCGCGATCGTTTGAATTTCATTCATATCCTGAATTCCAGGGACAAATAGGATCGAGCGACCCATTTCGGTGGCGCGCCCAACAGCTTCATCAACAGCTTCCAAACCGGCAATCTTGCGAACTTTAAGATTGATACCGCTGCGTGCCAGACGAATATAAAAGACCACCGAACCACAGATGATTAACGTAATCAGCATTAATGAGAATCGTGATCCGTCAAATTCCTGACGCGTTGGTATTACGGCTTCTGATAAAACTGCTGGTTCGGATTCAACATTATTACCACCGACAGCTACTATTTTCACCAGATAGCTATTATTACGCACCAGTTTTTCGATAGTAAACGAATCGGTTCCCGGTTGAATAACAGTCAGAAACTTATATTGCTCACTATCTTGGGCTTCAATTTCAGCATTAACCTGGTTGATGGCAGCTTCTACTGCAGATTGGCGTGCAATTCTGACCTGAGCTAAAACTTCTGGTTCAGATTTTGACAAGCCTTTCATTTCAGCATCGGCAAAAACTGCGGCTGTAGCCTCATGCTTAGCATGATTAATCGCCTTGAAACGATTATCAGAATTCAGCTTCAATACTTCCGCTTCTGATAATGAACGATAGATTTTGTAAAAGGCTACGATACCAGGATCATCGCTTGACAGAGTCCAGCTTAAATCTATATTGCTGCCTCCGTCCCAGGGATGATCACTGGCAGTTAGATCGGTCGGTGGCGCAGGACCATCAGCTTGCGCAAAACCGCAACCAACCACCACCAGGAGGGCAATAGCCAATCGTAATATGGATGATTTCATAGGTCTCCTACTTTTCAATCAATTCCACGTTTGCACGCGGAATGGTGACGATTTCACCGGATTCGAATTCAACTTTCAGTACCCGTGCTTTACTCCCCGAGTCAAGTTGGTGGGGTTCCGGTGGTAATGCGTAAACTTTACCAATTTGACCAAAATAGGGGTCACGAATGGCTCGTATCGCATAGCCAATGCCAAGAATACCAGATATCTGTTCCAATTCCTGTTTGGCTGCAGGCGCTGATTCATCTACCGGGATAATAATTGCCGGCCGAATTACTCCAGCCCGAATCTGTGTCGCTCCGGTTATTGAAACTTCTGCGCCGTTTCTTGATTTCAATAAATTGAATGTACGCTCGGCCATGGCAATATCGCCAAAACCTTCTGTAATAATGACGGTCAATCCCAGTTTTTCCGAACCAGTTATTGCAACGCCTAAATCATAACCCAGGAAATCTTTCAAATCCTGGTCATCAATACCACCGGAAACAACACCGGCAGCACCGACTTTTAACGCTTTCTGCAAGGCATCTGCGGTAATTCGCGCTCCACCAACAATTACCTTACCTTTCATATCGTCGGTAATTTTATCTGCAGTCAATTGATTATGAAAATCATCACAGGCCAGATGAATCTGGCCGAATGTTTCACCTCCGACACCAAAAATTCCCTGAATAAATGTACAGTCAGATTCTATAACCACACCTTGTTTCGGCAGTACTTCCACAATCTTACCGGGAGTGAATGCCATAACCTGAACCGGCTGTGGCGCTCCACGCAGTATGACCTGACCGGTAACTTCAGATATTGTTTCTACCGTTCCGGCTTCCTGACATTTGCATTCATTTTTGAAAAAACCGAAAATACCCTGAGTCTCTGCAATACAATCACCAACATCAATTTTTTCACCAGACTTCACGGACATACACTCTGGGACGTCAGCTGGTGGCATAGAGAGTAGATTGGCAACATTTACCGGAATAACATCGCCGGGCATGAATGTTTCGGCCACAATCTGCTGAGCAGTGACCCGATCACCTTTCTTAACTAATACATCTCCATGGATCGGCAGTACTCTTCGGCGCTGAATTTTAGTCCGAGCGCTTACTTGCAAGCCAGGCGAATAGGCATGGGCTTTTTTCTCATCCTCACCTGCTTTAACCTGTTGTTTGGCTGGGGATTTTGATTCAACCGGAACTTCAAGCTCAGGATATAAGGCCAGATTTTTAACCCACATGTCAATGATACCCTTGCTGACATTATGATCGGCTGGCAGACTCAAAGGTCGACCACGGCCATCAAGAACCAGACCCACGGTTCCACCATTAACTTTACCGGTCAATTTTTTACCCAATCCGTTACCTGCATCAAATGTTTTAGCAGGCTCGATGGTAATCTCAGCCGATTCATCAATATCAAGAGGCAGTAATTTTAATTCGCCGAAGGCAATTTCACCGGATTCGTTCAATGTATCACCGGTAATAGTATAGCTAAAACATGGTTTCCCATTTTTCCCCTGACCATCCGGTGCCACCACAGAACCTAGATAAACCAGGCAATCTCGATCAAAAACTTCCATTGCCGCCTTAGGATGCACCTGAGCGGCTACACCAAGGTGGGGCATCATGAAGATACTGTCTTTAGCCAGCCGAGTTATCCCGGACGGTTGGAAAGCGTCAATCAGCATCAGCGCTGTCTGGTGCATGCGGGGAGCATGGGACAAAACACCGCCGGATGCCACCAGCAGATTCAGCTTCATATCGTTTACAATAGTTTGTCCGCTGGATTCCTGGCTGAAAGTATCTCCAACGGTACGTTGTTGCTGAACACCCTTCAGAGTTGTAGCAAATTCTTTGTGCTGCTTGTAAGCCAACCGCAATGCCTCACGGGCCACGGCTTGTTCAAATATCAAAGCATCTTTTGACTGCGGAATAGTAGTCGGACGAATCATCTTATTTTTAACACGATTACGTAACTGACGCTCATCCATGTCAAGATGGACCCAGCGTAAAATACTGGGCATCGTGGCTTCTGCACATACATTTGAGATTGAGTAGCTCATTCCGAGATTAGCGCTGACCGTGCGATTGAAAGTACCATTAAAAACACTGAAAATATCAGTAGTGGCGCCACCGATATCTACACCAACGACATTGATTTTCTGTTTTTCTGCAATAGTTTGAAGAATATTGCCCACCGCTCCCGGAGTTGGCATGATCGGAGTATCAGTCCAACCCATCAGTTTATTATAACCAGGGGCATGGGCCATAACGTGTTCCAGGAATAAATCATGAATCGAATCTCGGGCTGGCCCCAGGTTCTCCCGTTCCAGGGTCGGTCGGAGATTCTCAACAATTGTCAACTCAAATTCATTTTCGAACAATTTCTTGATATTTGGCTGCGCATCTTTATTACCGGCAAAAATAATTGGCAGGCTATACTGAGCGCCGAAACGGGGTTGCGGTTTTGCAGGAGCGATAAGTTCGGCGATTTTTAATATATGTGACATGGTACCGCCATCGGTACCGCCAGACAGCAGTAACATATCGGGACGCAATTCACGAATACGCTGGATTTGATCATGGGCCTTACGCTTATCGTTCGATGCAATAACATCCATCACAATCGCACCCGCT
>JABMPO010000392.1 GCA_013203015.1 Fidelibacterota bacterium | reverse complement strand
TATTTGACAATGTTTCGACTGTATCAGATTCAGTATCAACCACTGTATAGTAAGGAACGCGGCCGAAGGGTTCACCCACCGTATCCATCAGCCCATTATTTCCATTGGTTGGTATGCAAACTATCATTGAATAATTCCTTTTATTAATTACTTGGTAAGTCCTTGTTCGGATCACCTGGTTTTCAAATTGGTTCAAGTAGGGGGTCATTAGCCAGCCCACGCATCAATCGCCCGTCTAAGCGTAGTTACTGCCAACAGGGCACAATGGTGATGTGCTTCAGATAGATCACGCAGGGAATCGATAACATCAATGTCTGTAATTTGATAGGCTGCTTCAATTCTTTTATCTGCTGCTAACGTGGTCAACACGCTGCCACACGCGACTGAAGCAGCACATCCATTTGTAACATAAGTAATCTTATCAATTTTACCGTCCCGAATTTTTAAATAAATTTCCATTTTGTCGCCACAGGGACCGGTAATGATAGCTTTACTGTCGGGACGCAGCAGTCGCTTGAAGTTTTGGTGCCGGCGGGCGACAGTATTTACTCTTTGGCGGTACCTGGTATTTATAATATTGCAAGTATCGTAGTCCACAGATATCATATCCTCTGGCTATTTCCTCGCATCCTTCTTCTGTGAATTCTGCTGTTTCCACAATCAGGGCAGATCTCAGGTATAGTGGATTTGGTTTGCACTTCCCATTGGCTATTACAATCATAACAAGTAAAAAATCGTTTCCTAATGTGTACCACTGTCCCTCCGCTGATTGATATCGCTTTGCCATTGACCAGGGCATCGGCAATTTTTTTATGGGCGTGGTTAATAATTCTACCAAATGTCTGTCGGCTGACATTCAACTTTTTGGCAGCATCTTCCTGGTATAAACCACCCAGATCTGCTAACCGAATCGCTTCCACTTCATCAATGGTCAGGCTAATTTCCTCTAACAACTGTCGGCGGACACCGGCTGGTTTGAAATAGGTAGCATCCGGTGAAAATCTGATATGGCGATAACTTTTAGGTCTGCCTACTGGATTTTTTTGATACATTTTCTTCGTATTAATATAAGCATATGCTCATAAATATTCAAATTAATTCTAGCTGATTTATAAGGTTTTTAGCAGACTATATTCTATAAATAAACCGACCGGCAATAAAGTGTAACTTCTATACCGGTCGGAAGTATTTTCGATTAGTCCCAGATGATTTATTAGGTTCTAATCTAAGGGAAGCATGAATCAAATTCATGCCAGCGGAAAATTGTCAATCTAAATTAGCGGCAACAAAATCCCAGTTAACAAGATTCCAGAATGCTTTCAGGTAATTCGGACGCGCATTCCGATAATCTACATAGTAAGCATGTTCCCACACATCACAGGTGAGTAGTGGTTTATTTCTATAGCCATCAGTCAGGGGGCAGCCGGCATTGGACGTATTGACAATTTCCAGCTTACCAGCCTTATTTTTTACTAACCAGGTCCAACCGGAGCCAAAATTGGTGGCCGCTGAATTGGTGAATTTTTCCTGAAATGACTCAAATGAGCCAAATGCCTCATCGATTGCTGCTGCAAGATTACCACTGGGGTTTCCACCACCATTGGGACTGAGACAGTTCCAGTAAAAACTATGGTTCCAAACTTGGGCGGCATTGTTAAATAAACCGCCGGCAGGAGCTTTTTTAATTATTCCTTCCAGAGTAAGCTCGGCATATTCCGTGCCTTCAATCAGTTTATTTAGATTAGTCACATAGGCATTATGGTGCTTGCCATAATGAAATTCAATTGTTTCTTTAGAAATATGGGGGGCCAATGAATCCGGAGCCCAGGGTAATTCAGGTAATGTATGTTTCATTCTGATCATCCTTTTATTTAATGGTGCAATTTAAAATATAGTAGGTCAAGGGGAAAACCCTTGACCTAGTGAATTGTGTCTTAATTATAATGCTTTGGCGTGGTTGCTAAGATAACCGGCGACACCATCGGCGGTTTCAGCCATGCCGTCTTCACCTTCCTGCCAGCCTGCGGGACAAACTTCACCGTGATTCTGGTTAAAGGAAAGGGCATCAACCATT
>JABMPO010000063.1 GCA_013203015.1 Fidelibacterota bacterium | reverse complement strand
GTCCAGATAGGCCGATAAACAGGGCGGCGAGCTGACAATAACTACATCAAATTGTTTTTTGAGTTTTATCCCCACTATTATCGAGAATACCATGAATGAAATATAATTCATGATCCGGTGAAGGGAAGATTTTAATGGCGTAAAATATACCCATGTACGAAAAATGGAAACACCGTCAAGTCTCTCTTTCTGAGTAAATCTTTTCCGGTATCCCTGATAAATCCGGCCACCGGGGTAATTAGGAATTCCCGTCACAACCGTTACATCATGACCGAATTTCACCATACAGCGGGCTAGTCCACTTAGACGCGTCGCGGCTCCACCCATTTCGGGAGGATAAAAATGTGCTAAAAAAAGAATTTTCAAAAGATTATCGCTATTTGCTCTTTTACTCAAAGGTAAAATTAATTCAAGTTCATAATACAAAGCGCTCTTTTACCCGTATGGGAAGAATCAAAACAAATTGCCGTTCCATCTCGATTCCAGCGGGGATGTAAATCACAGCGCAAATCTCCTCGATAAGGAAATGGTGAGCGTAATACTGCCAGATCCTCTCTAATATTATTATATATATCATATAATATTAAACGCTGCTTTCTGCTTCTATCAGGGTAGGTATCGGTAATAAAATATTTTCTATCAGGGGAAAACTGTGGATGACCATCAGATGAGAAATGCTGCTTTCCTAAAATTTCAAATTGATCAGATATATCTTTAAAAAGGTAGTAATGATCACCTACTTCCTTTTTATAGGCATACGCGAGTATTGTATTATCATCTTTCCAGGCTACATGTGTTACCACACCGGATGTTTTAAACAGGTGCAGGTCTGATCCATCACGATTACAGGAAAACATCCGCGTCCAGGTTTGTCCGGACGATTCCACCCAGCGATGAAAAAATATAAATCGAAGGCCATCAGGTGAAAAGAGCGGATGCGTGAAATAATGATAACACCTAGCCATTTCATCATCTGGTTCATACCGGGCTAGCTCCTCGACTGTGAACAGCAATCGAATCTCGCCATTTTTTAGATTGATTAAATATAATCCATCATTATCAGGACAAGCATTTTCCGCGCTGGAATCAATTCCATTGGCATAGCCGTATGCAGGCACTGATTTTTGCAAGCGTATAAAACTGTGGCTGACTGCCCACTTCCCATCCTTACTGATTGTCGCTACCGGACGGTCAAGCCATTTAATTCTATCTCCATTGAGATTAACAATTATTGCTCTATGCTGATTATCAATGAAATTATTGAATATTATTTTATCTTCATTCCCTAGCCATTGGAGCATTGATCCCATTTGCCAGTTCCAGGTTTTCGTAGTACCAATCTGATGGAATGAATCATAATCCGGGGCAGTAAAATAACCCACCTGGATTTCGTCATCTGCAACCGGCATTTTTAAGGGATTTGGATATTTATGAGCTAATAATTTTGTGTTATCCGGTGACCAGGGACATTTATCGTGAAATCCATAGAAATATCCTTCTCGTACCATAATTGGATTTACTGTTACTATTTTTTTTTGAGGAAATATCGACCTACTAAATTGATATATAAAAGTCAAAGTACGCTTTAAACGGGGGTTAAAACGCACCAAGTTGTACACTTTTCTCTCTAATCGATTCAATGTTAAATCAAGGACTGGTTCTACCAATCTTGGCAATTTCTAATGTGACCTTTGCAATTTCTAATATTTCGTTAATCGGGATCGGAGGATCATTATTTAAATTAATTGCTGAAATGAAAGCGTTGATACAATTTTTATGTCCCTTATCTTGCGATAGCAATCGTTGCTTATTAAAACCCGGCCATCCAAAACCATATAGCTGTTTAAAATTATTACATTGCAATATTTTCCCGTTACAATAAATTTCAAGACGCTCCTTCGGGAATGACTTATGTCCATTCGCAAAATAATGAATGCATCCGATTGATCCATCCTGGAATTTTAAGTTTATAGTGACAATGTCAGACATTAAATGTTGCTCTGATAAATAATTTGTCGAGTAATTTACAATATTAGCTCCAATGATATAGCGCAGTAAATCAATGAAATGGCAGGCTTCGCCAATGATTCGGCCACCTCCAATTGCATTATCCTGCACCCAATGGTCACTAGGAATAAAACCAGCGTTTACAGTCATAATCACGCTTTTAGGACCTGGTTCATTTTTTAATAATTGGATCATTTTTTTAATTATAGGAGCAAATCGTCGATTATACCCTATCATCAGGAACGGGTTTTCTGCACTTTGAATTACAGACTCGATAGAATCAAATTCAGAATTCGTAATTGCCAAAGGTTTTTCTACAAAAACGTTTTTATTATTCAACAATGCCTCTGTGACAAATAAAGCATGTGTATTGTGCCTTGTTGTAATAAATACTGTATTTATATTAGGATTTTTAATTATTTCGTTCGGATCTGTGACTGAGTACCGGAATTTAAACTTTTTGCCTAGGTGGGTTGAACTCACACCACTTTTTGAAGCAATTGAGTGTAGTTCAACAGATGTTTTTGCCAAATTAGGTAAAATGAATTGGCTGGTGAAATTTCCAGCACCAATTACACCTACAACTGCACGATCATTCGCTGGTTTTGAATCTCGACCAGGAGTAACAATAATGCTTCTTTCGTCTTCAGATATTTGCTTATTATTGTATCCAATGATGATACCCAATGAGGCCTTGTCACCTAAGGCCTCTGCATAACCCTTCTCAATATCATTAATCTGATATCGATGACTAATCAATCTTTCAACATTGAGTGAACGATTATCTAGCAGTTCCAATATGGCCTCAAAATTACGTTGCTCGGTCCATCTGACAAAACCGAGCGGATAATCATTACCTTCCTGTTCATAAGAAGAATCATATCTACCTGGGCCATAAGAACACGATACTTGGAAACTCAGCTCTTTTTCATAAAAATCAGAACGTTTTAAATCCAAACCAGTAACACCCACTAAAATAATCCTACCTCGCTTTCGACACATTTGAGCAGCATTGTGGATAGGATCATTGCTTATAGTCGCAACAGTAATAAGGACACCATCTGCGCCTCGTCCTTTAGTATAAGCCAAAATCAATTTTGCTGGATCTGAAATATCTCCGGCATGAATTACTTCAGCTCCATAACTCATTGCCAGTTCAAGTTTTCGCTTATCTAGGTCAACTCCAATCACATTACACCCATTTGCTTTTAAAATCTGGACTGTTAGAAGGCCAATTACGCCTAATCCAATTACTACAAAGCTTTCACCAATTGTTGGTTTAGCCAGTCGTATTCCTTGTAATGCAATGGAACTAATAACGGTGAATACAGCTTGATCGAACTTCACTTGATTGGGAATAATTGCACATAGTTTCTCCGGGACTACAACAAATTCCGCATGATGTCCATTTGAAACTACGCGATCACCAATTTGATAGTATTTTACGCCACTGCCGACAGCGACAACCACTCCGGCATTACAATAACCAAGCGGTAATGGTGCATCAAGCTTCGCTTGAATAGTTTTAGTGGTTTGAACAAGTCCATCAGTCTTTATTTTTTGAATGACTTGCTTGACTTTATCCGGCTGTTGACGCGCTTTGTTTATCAAATTGGCTTTTCCGAATTCGATTAACATTTTTTCGGTACCTAAAGACACAAGACTCACTTCGGTTCTAATTAATATTAATCCTTGTGAAACTTTGGGTACAGGAACGTCAACTAATTGGGTTTTACCAGTTTTCAAGTTTTGTAATATTTGTTTCATATTTTAACTGTTATTCATACTTATCTAATCATTTTAAATGCACTACTGTCTACGATTGACCATCCCGTCATGTCGATTCTGCCCATTAAAAACCAACACATGTCAGTTATCATAAACAGAGCTCTTGATAATACTCTCTAAGTTTATTCTCTTGCAATTCCCAGTTGTATTTCGCAATGAAAGCCTTTTTGCCATTGGCGCCCATTGTTCTCATCAGTTCTTTGTTGGCTATCAATCTCACAATCGCATTTGCAAATCCTTCAATATCATTGTGGTTAACAAGAATACCACAATCATTTTTTTCAACAAATTGCTGATTATACGGACTAGCCTCAGCTATTATTGGCAGCCCGCAAGCCATATATTCGAATAATTTTGTTGGAATGGCTTTCCGGCTCTGGCCGATTGGTAATAATAGTGACAATCCTAAGTCAGCTGATTCCAGTAAATTGGTAATCTGATTTGATTGAACCGGTGGTATAATTTTAATATATTTTTGTGCTTGCTCATTTTCTAAGGCAGCATAAAATAAATCCCGTTCCTTCTTTACATAGAACCAATCAACAAAAACCAGTTTTATCTTTTTATTTAGTTTGTAAACTAATTTCGCTATTTGGATGAACTCCATTGCGCCGCGCGACTGCTGCAATGATCCAATGTGAATAGCAACATTATTGTTATACCCTCTCTTAGAAGCTATAGTTGCAACATAATCATCCATTTTTGCGTAATTGAATAATTTTATCACATTACATTTAAGTTTCACAAATCTGTAATGCTGACTGTTTTCGACAACAATTGTATTATGTATGATCCGTGAACATAGATTCTCAAAATTTTCAAAAAACATTCTCAATAATTGAATGAATATATTTTGTTGCCAATATTGGAGGATGCGTTCAGGATAATGCTCATGAACATCATAAATAACTGGGCGGGAAGTTACTATTTTTAAAATAATTCCCAGTAAAAGTAAATCCGGATCATGGAAATGGTAGATTGAGTAGCGTCTTTTCAATGCCAATCTATATATACGTATCCAGTTTACCGGAAATAATACTCTTTTAGCTACTCTTGTAAAACCTATGATATTAATATTATTATCATCTCTACAATTTAATTTTGTTGGAGCGATAATATCAATTTCAAAACCCATTTTTACCAAAGACAGTGCTTCCTTGTTATAAATCCGCTTATCAAGTGGGGGATGAGAGCTAGTTAATATACAAATCTTGGGTTTCATACTTCCTTTCAATTTGTTGAATTAGGGTAACAAACAGGAACATAATTAATAGTCCCCTTGTAAGCAAAATAGTTGTAAAGTTACCTGAAATAAATGTAAATGACATCATCATAACACTAATTGAACTAATCGAGACATAGGTCATATTTTTTTTATATTTTGCGACAACAACCAATTTCCAATAGAATAGGTGAATTATATAACCGATTAGGATGGTGGAAAAAATGACTCCATACCATCCGAAATCAGCCCAAAAAGTACCCAAATAATTTGCATTTGCATTTCCAGTTGTAGTCGGATCATTCCACCATATTTTAGCAACATAATTAGCGGCATTGAAAAGACCTTCATGATGGAGCCAGGAAAAAAGTTTGGATCCTTTCCCGATTAGGAAATCATGTTTGGAAGGAAAAACCTCAAAGTATTGATATAATGCTTCGGCAGGCACTACAAAAACTCGCAGGAATAAGCTGTTTAATAAATTCGATGGAGCCCTGAATTCGGGTGGTGTGACAAGATGTATTACTAAATATGGAAAAGAAAAAATGGTAGCAACCGAAATAATAACATATTTCAAACTTATTCTTTTCGATTTAATAAAAATGAAGGCAGCAATTGATAAAAATAGAGCAGCCGTTGGAGCCTTAGCAATTGTTAACGAATTATTGACTAGCCCAAGAAGTAGAAAGATTAAAAATATTTGATAGTATTTCCATTTCCGGTATTGGACGACTAGATATAAACAATTAATAATTCCTAGCGGAATGAATACGTCTCTTAACCAAGCAAATAAATATTTCTCAAAAAAAGTAACCTTTAAAAGTTTCATTGATTCTTCCCTTATAATCCAGATCGAAACGTACGCGTTGGGATTGGTCAACATTACAAAAAGTGGAATGGACTCAACACGCAGTAAATATAATATAAATATTAATAGAGAAGTAAATAACAGAATAAGCATTACTTCATAAATGATCATATCAATTCGCGATTTCACTAGACCCATATTACCCAGTAAATTGATCTGATCACGATCGATTCGATGAAACATATTACCCAAATACAATCCCATTGGATATAATACATAAAATGAAAGAATTGAGCAGATAAAGATTTTGGTATTAGGACTAAAATTAATCGAAGCGACATATACAGCGGGAATTGCTATTAATACAGTAAATGAGATAAATGCGATTGCTGGCATCGCTAACACTTTGACACCAGAAATGCCATATATACTACGATATGGATAAATTAATATTTCGTAGGTAATTAGCGCAAATGCCAAGCCTACTGAATACAATAGGGATGAATCGGGGAAATAAATAAGTATTATCAAAATGAATATTGATAGAATGAACAGAAAATACTTATCTGGATTAATTCTGGAAATAGTCATTTTTATATAATATGCACTCTCACTTTAATAAAGATTACTTCCTATTTCCAATTATACTCAAGGGTAATTCATCAAGCCAAGTATACCCCATTTTGTGATAAGTCAATAATAAAACTGTTCCAACCACTAAGGTGAAAATACTCTTTAAGATTATTGAAATTAAAATGGATTCGATTATTAACTGACTCTTCAAAAAGCTGACTAGAATAAACAACACTGAAATAATAATCAACGCTAAAACATTATTTCTATTAAAAATTCTTAGATGCTGCAATCTGATTAGGACAATCATTGCTGCAATACCGATGGCGAAGATCCCCAAACAAAATGATACAATTATACCACTTATCCCCCAGCTAAAAATAATGGATAAGCCAGTGAATAAGGTGACAATAATCACTCCAATAGCATTGATTATATTTGAGTAGGGAAATTCCGACAACCCGTCTAAAATACCTCGAATGATAAAATAACCTATGAAAGGTCCCAGAAAGGGACTGACAATATTTAAATATCCATTAACTGCAGTATATTTATTACCGAACCACAAAATTATAATCTCAGAAGAAAAAAGATACAGTAATAAACCAATTAACGGCATGACTGATATGATAAAATCAATGATGAGTTGACAATATCTGCTGATTGTTTCCTTCTGTTCACTAGATTGATATAATGAAAATTTAGGCAGTAATAATAGATTAAACGGAATGCCTGTAATCTGAATAATACGAACGATTGAAATAATAATTCCAATATAGGCCGCTGCCACGAGAGATAAGTTATTTGATGCAGCTATTATCGGAATGAAAAATATTAGTGAGAAAAAAAAGCTGCTGGGAAGTCGACTGACCCCATACTTAAAGAAATCCTGTTCATTAATAAGTTCCTTTATTTTACGTTTGCTTTTCACGCTGCTAATTAGCTTCATTTTGGTTTGTTTATTGTTAAACAGCAGATACCAGTTAAAGACTATTGATAAGGTTGCGAAACTGTAAAGATATTTTTGGAGGATATCTTGGGTTTCTTGGGAATTATTCAAAAAAACAATAATTGATAGAAGTGCGAAGGAATTAAATGATATATTAATCAGATTCATTTTCGAAAAATTACTCAATCCGCGGTGATACCCTGAGCATATCGCTTGGAATGTATAGGCATAAATCATCAAAATAGTGGGATTAATCAATTGTATGTATTCGACCGATCCGAACAGGGCTTGAGCAACAGCTGGCTTAAATACATGCATAATTACTGTAAGGATCAAGCATATACATGAACTGAAGAGTATTGATGATAATAAATAAAATTCTGACTTGGCTTTATTAATATTTATATAACGAGCCATGCTCATTCCAAGATTGAGGCTAACCAAGGTGAATCCAATCCCGGCCGTTCGGCGACTTATTAAATATGCCCCAAAGGTTTCCTCGCTTAAATAAAAGGATATTATTTTTAGGACGACAATACCAAGGATGGCGGCAATAATTTGTGCAATAAAAGTAGTGGATATATCAATAAAAAACGATTTCTTACTCATAATTAATCATCAGATTCGATTAACCACTAGCCCAGCATTCTCGATGATTATTTGACAATTTTCTGATCAAATAGTTTCCATCGTTCAATAAAATATACATAATACAAACTAAGAATGAATGCTAACGTAAAGATGATAATTACGATTCGGGCACGAGATGGTTTATATTTTTTTTCCGGTATTTTTGCACTATCTAAAACTTGAAGGGTTGGGCTGTCTTTTGCTTCCTGTATTTTTGCTTCTTCATACTGCTGGGTCAGAAAAATAAATAATGTGTTCTGTATTTCTACATCGCGGGTCAAACGAACAAGTTCCATTCCCAAATCAGGTATTTTACTAAATTTGGGAAATAATTCATTTTCCCGCCCTTTTTCCATCATACCAAGTTGATAATTCAGCTCACTGATTTCTTTAACAATATTCCTCAAATCCGGATGGTCATCAGGTAAAGATTGTTTTAATACTTCATATTTAACCTCGGCCGCCATAATCTGCCCTTTAATGGTTGCTGCAATTTCAATAGCTGCCGCTGTCTGTTCCGGGAGGGCAATTGTCCCGTTTTTATTTTGGAATTCATTCAAACGATCTTCAGACAGTTTCAAGTCACTAATATTCATATTGTATCGTTTCTCTATAAACTGCCTGTGTAACTTGGTCTTTTCCCCTTTCAATTCTTTATTTACTTCATCTAATTTTCTAACAAAATAATTTGCCATTTCGGCAACTAAATTTTTACAATAACTAACTTCCTCTTGAGGATGAAACCAAGAAGTTTTAGCTGTGGTTCTTATGGTAATTGTACCCTCTTCTTCAATTTCAAAACTGGTATTTTCCCCCAATTTCTCCAAGGCCTCCTGCATATAGTCAACACCATAGAATTCTATTAGTCCAAATTTTTCAATTACATCTTCCTTTACTTTACGACTTTTCAATATTGCCAAAAAAGTTAATGATTCTGAGTCTCCCCCACCTTGAAATAACCCACCTAAAGATAGCGACGATAATGCACTTGAAATCCCCATACTGCCATCGGAAGATGGTGGCATTATCACTGCAGTGGTTGTATATGTAAGTGGCATGATTAGCGCAAGCACAACAGCAAAAATTGATGCAATAAATACATTTCGAAATATTTTCCAGCGAGCATGCCAAATGATCGTAAATATCCCCAATAAGGTCATTTCATCACTATAATTTTCTTCAGGTGATTCGCCCTCAATCACCCCATACTTCTTCAAATCGCCGATTCTATTTCTAAGGGTTTTTTCGGTCATCCCGTTAGCTTTAGCTATTTCAGATCGTTTAATATTATCTTCAATAATCTTAGGATATTTTTTTATTAGATCAAGGACCTTCTGCTCGTGCGGTGTCAATTTCATAATTTTATTTTGTTGCCGCTATGTAGGTTAAATACAAAGTTGCGATATTAGTGATAGTGTTAATGATACTCTGACCACCAAAAAATTGATATCGCAAATTCTCACTAATATAGATTTGATCACCTGGTTTGACATAATTATGAAGATCAACTTTCATTAGCTCACCATTTCTGATTAATTTGATTTTATCCTTGGTCCCTGATTCCAGTATCCCACCGGCAAGGCCAATACACTCATCAATGGAAAATCCTGGTATATATTTGTAAGCACCTGGGAGTTTCACATATCCTGTCACAAAAACAGCACTCGCGAGTCCCGTTGTAAACTGTTCGGCTTTATCCTGAAATTCAGGCAAATAATTAATTAATATTAAATCGCCAGCTTTGAAAGAGGGATTGTTCTCAAGACCACCGGTTAATAGATAATTTTGGAATGATATTTCCTTAACTTCTCCGGATTGACTTTTAATAACTATATTTTTTTCATCGGCATATTTGCTAAAACCAGCGGCTAGATTAATGACATCCGATAACCGGTCGAAAGGGTTGACAACCACGAAACCGGGGTTGTTAACAGCACCGGTTACTTGCAGTTTGAATGAACGTATTTCAAGTAGTGTAATGTTGATCAGAGCATTTTTATAACTTTCACGAATCGCATTTGAGATCAGCATGAAAGAATTTGATAAAGTCTGTTCCCCTAAATCAATAACACCAACCGATGGTATCAGGATATCCCCAATTGGCCCGACAATTACCGTTAAGACAAGATTCTCGGTCGATACGATATTGATGCCAAATTTATCACCAGGACCCACCATGTATTTTTCCGGATCAATCGGCCTTTCCAGCACGATTTGTTCTGCCTCCAGGCTAGTAATCGGCAATTTATCGGATAACGAACTAACCTGAGAATCATATTGTCCAAAGCGGGTGGCTGCACCGGATGCACCCTGGGCAAGAAGAAATCCGGAAAAACAGCATAAAAGTAATATTAATTTTATTGATTTTGTTCCCATTTCAATCCTAATGGTAAGTTTTCAATAACCTAAACACTTATTAATTCTTATTGGTTTAAGAATGACTGCCTACTTTGGTTAAGATGATGGATAATTTGTGTTAAACAACAAACATCCGGCCCACATTCTCGTATGAAAAGCCTAATCTCTTCAATTCCACTGGTCGGTAAATGTTTCGGGTATCCAGAATAATCTTTTTTGACAGCCGCTTTCCCAAATCTTCCAGATCCAGCCCACGGAATTCATTCCATTCCGTCATAATTACCACCGCATCAGCATCCTGAACTGCTGGTTGCCAGCCTGCACAATAATGTAAATCTGGGAATGATTTCTTCATGGAATCCATTGCAATGGGATCATAAGCTCGAATATCAGCACCACCTTTTAACAATTCCTCGATCATAATAATCGCAGCCGAATCACGGATATCATCAGTTTGAGGTTTAAAACTCAAGCCAAGAACAGCAATCCGCTTGCTGGCAAAACTTCCACCAACTAATTTCCGCAGTTTATTTACCATTCCTTGTTTCTGTAAATCATTAGCGGAAATAGCAGCCTTGACTGTAGAAATATTGATTCCCTGTTTATCAGCCATAGTGACCAGAGCGTTGGTATCCTTGGGAAAACAGGAACCGCCATAACCCGGGCCAGGGTGTAAAAATTTTGAACTAATTCTGCCATCCAGACCCATCGCCCGGGCAACTTGATGAATATCGCCTTCAATTTTTTCACAAAGATTAGCGATTTCGTTTATATAGCTGATCTTCAAGGCCAGGAAAGCATTACTGGCGTACTTGATGGTTTCAGCCGTCGCTATATTTGTCAGAACAATCGGAGTCTCATTAATATATAGGGGGCGGTAAACATCTTTCATAACCTCAAATGCCCGTTCATTCTCAGCGCCGATTACAACTCTATCCGGCCATAAGAAATCTTTCACTGCCGCGCCTTCGCGAAGAAATTCTGGATTTGAAACATAATCAAATTCAATATTGTTATTAATAGATTTAATAACATCAATAACTTTCTGACCAGTACCGATTGGCACAGTACTTTTGGTGCAGATCAATTTATAACTGCGAAGATTTTTCCCGATTTGTCGGGCAACCGATATTACTTGCGAAATGTCTGCTTCACCATTTTCACCCTGTGGGGTTCCGACTGCAATAAAAATGACATCGGATTGTCTAATGGCTAAATCAAGATCCGTACTGAAACTTAACCGTCCCGATTTTATGTTTCGGGCCAGTACTTCTTCCAGCCCGGGCTCGTAGATCGGTATCTCACCATTATTGAGCATTTCAATTTTTTCTGTATCGATATCACAGCAAATTACCGTATTTCCAAAATCCGAAAGTCCAGCGCCACCCACTAACCCGACATAACCGGTACCGATAACTGTAATTGTTTTCATTTTACTCACAATATTTAAGCGATAAACCTACATTAATTTGCCAATATGAAGAAATATGAATTAAGCTTATTGTAAACCAAATCTTCTTCTGATTATCCATTCAATTACTAAAAATAAAAGCAGAATTATTAATACGAAATACTCTTCACCAAATTTGATTATCTGATTCGAAGTTGTAGTAACATGCTCCTGCTCCAATAATTCATTCAGATTGAAGCGGGTATTCCAATCATAATAGCTTCCTTCACTATTATCAGCGACCTGTTGAAGTGTATTGCGATTCACAAAAACCTTGTTTAATTCAATCTGTCCTTCAGATACGGAAAACATACCAGTCTGGGAATCGCTGGTGTTGCCATCATCAACCACAATTTCAAATTGATACTGGCCTGGCTGAGCAGCCCACAACTCACCCTCCCATCGCTCAAATTCCGAAGAATATTCAAGTTCAGTCGTTGATAATTGAGTCCCGTTTTGCATGACTCGAATGAAGGCTTTGGTATCTGGCGATTTTTCAATTGTCTTTTCGGCCATTTTACCTGTTACCGCAATCATTTCACCTTGTTGATATACATCTTTATTCAATCGAAAATACAACTTTTCAGCGCCACTGATTCTAAGCAACCAGCCAACAATGCCAGTCCATAATTGCTCAGCCAACAAACTGAATTTTGTGCCGCTTAATTTATAATGCAACTGGTTATAGCCCGGAGCTGTCCAAATAAAACTACGCAGTCCATCCTGCTCGTTATAAATAATTAATGGCAACTCAACCGGCCCTGATAAATAGGCTAATGGTGCCATATCCGAAAGCAATGACTCCACCTGAATACCCGGAGTTATCGGTGGCAATTGACTTGCCGCAGATAAATCATTGGAATTAAATCCCTGTGCCAGCGGACTGGTGGTGAAATCTTCAGTGAAATACCAGTTGTAAGTTTTGTCTTCAGCAACAATATCCCCAATCGACCGTAAATGAAAAAATGGAAAAAGGGGTTGCCCATTATTGTTATCAACATCGGGACCTATCACCCATGCCAGTGAGGATTGCTGAGCGCTCAATTTTCGAGCAAATATCCGTTGCCATTGTCGACTTGGTTGCTGGGTAGGAAAATTATCGAATATTATGAGATCGTATTTTGTCTCCCAGAACATCTTAATTGGAGGGCTAAATTCAATATTTTTCTGAATAAAATGCTGCAAACTGATTCGTGATTGTTTATTCAACAGACTTTTTATCAAGGTGGTATTGTAATTTGGGGCACCGGTAACCAGGGCAACTTCGTAGCGATCCTTCAGCATCGTAACTTCAAAATCCTGGCGATTATTCTTAATATTAATTTCATCAGCAACAGAAGAAGCAACCAGTTTGTATTTATTTTTCCCCAGCTTTTGCGGCGTGAACTGGAATCGTACCTGCTGTTGTGAGTTTTGCCCGTAAACGGTAATAAAACGCGAACCAATTGGCTCACCATCATGCATCAACATTATACTGACTCGGCTTTCTACCGGTCCAATCGATGCAATTCGTGCGGTTAAAGTCAGATCATCGCCTTTTATTGCCACCGTTGGTACATCGATGGAACTGATTGATATATCAACCATCGGTGTTGTGTCGCCGATGCCAATTGTAAAAATTGGAATTCCGGATTCAACCGCTAATTGCCCGGGGTTGGTCCCCTGTGTTGGCTGGCCATCAGTAATTATTATTGCCCCAGAATAATTATTTTCATCCAAGGCATTGATGTGGCTGATCACATTTCCAAGATTGGTTGAACTTCCGACAGCTTCGATTGCAGGACCAGCCGCGAGTTCGGTAATATCCTGGGAAAAGCCGAATGTTTCCAAATCGATGTCACGACGAATAAATTCATTAATCAATTCGGTGATGCCATTATTCACCGCAGCCAATGAAAAATTCTGATGAAAATCCATGCTCAAGGAATTATCGAGGTACAAATTCCATTTCTTAACATGAGTTTCACTATTTCGAACGGTAAGCTTTGGTTGGCTTAATAATGCTAAGCAGATGGCAAAAACCCCTAATCTTAAGGTAAATAAAAATCTAACGAAATGCTGAGTCTTGATCGATCGGAAGCCAATTATCAATACAATGCCAATTACGAGTAAGCCCCCCCACGACCAGATATCAAGCGGTCGTAAAAATTCCAGATTGAGCATTAAAAATTATCCAGGGAAAAATTGGGCTCGATGGAAAATGTCAGTTCGGATTGTCGACCGGCAGACAAATACTGCTCTCCCAAAAAGGCAATCATTGCAGCGTTGTCCGTACAGAACGCCAAATCCGGGAACAACACTTTTATTTTTCCGGGAAACGCTAATTCGATCTGGTTACGAAGATAATTATTTGCTGCTACACCACCCGCAATTACACAGGTTTTTACTCCTGTTTGGTCAACCGCTTGGCTTAATTTTTTTATTAAAACGGCAATGATTGCAGCCTGATAGCTGGCAGCCACATCCTTTAATTGGGTGCTGATTTTACCGTTTCTGATATCATCCATATAGTACAGCAAGGATGTTTTCAGACCGCTGAAACTAAATTCCAATTCCGGCTTTTTGATAAATGCTCTGGGGAAATTAACCGCAGTGGGATCGCCATCTATGGCCAGTCTTTCAATTTCCGGTCCACCTGGATATTTCAGTCCAAGAATACGAGCCCCCTTATCAAAAGCTTCACCGGCGGCATCGTCCCGGGTAGTTCCCAGCATGGTATATTTACCCAACTGTTCAACATGCCATAATTGGGTGTGACCGCCGGAAACGAGCAGGCATACAAATGGATATTGCAAATCCGAATCGGCTAGAAAATTTGCAAAAATATGGGCCTCTAAGTGATTAACACCAATTATTGGTAGATCTAACCCAATAGCCAAACCTTTCGCAAAACAGACTCCCGTTAGCAATGTCCCGGCCAGCCCCGGTCCTCTAGTAACCGCAATTCCCTCTAGATCATTGATATTTATTCCCGAACGGTTGATGGCTTCTTTGACAATCGAATTCAGAAATTGTTCGTGTTCTCGGGCTGCCAGCTCAGGCACTACCCCACCGAATCTGGTATGGATTTCCTGTGAATTAACTAAGCTGGCGAGTATTTGTCCTTTGGAGCAGATCGCCGCGGCTGTTTCATCACAGGATGTTTCAATGCCTAAAACGATCAATCCAATTCCTTGGTAGCGACCAGTTCAAGATTACGCGGCGATAGGTCGCGCCAGGTCAAAAAGGAACTGTTCAAACTGACTACCGGCTCATAAAATTGTTGGCGGGGATTCCACTGTCGTCTAAAATCAATAACAACGCCGATATCATCAGGTTTTACCCCTGCAATCTGTTTAATTCCACCAGTAATTGTGAGGGACACAGTGGCCGGATTAACAAATACCCGCAGGTTCGGCAGGATATTGATTACGGAGACCGGTACATCGGTAATGATTCTTTCACCTATTGCCTGAACATCCAAACTATACAAAATTTCCGGTTCGGACACATTAATTAACCGATTCAATGTTTCCAGCTCATATCGGCGCTTAACTGGCTCATCGAGATTTAATAGGGTGTCCTTTGGTAAATAAACCCGATCAATATCCTTTAATAATTCCTTTGGTCCGGAAATCTCCACTTCAGCAGGAGCTAATACAGGACCGCCAAGAATCAGATGTCCGGGAGCCGGGTCAACAATTATTTCCTGTATCACCGGTACTTTTTTCACCATAATATCATCCAAAGCGATATGCAGAGTTCGGGGATACACAACTTCAATATAAGTTATATCAAAAGTGCTGGGGATATCAATTTTCTGTGGATAGCGTTCATAATAATCATTCAGAACGAATTCATAATCAGTTTGTATTCGTTCCAAATCAACTACCAGTTTGAGATCGAGTATATTTTTCAGCAGGATTGCCTCTAACAGTGCGCGCCCCGTTCCACGAAACCTGACATTTGCAGTTCGAGGAATTTCCTGCCGTAACGTTTTCATAGCTTGGATGTTCCGAACTTCAATCGTTACTTCCAAATCGGTTGTAAACTCTTTTTGACTCGATACAAAGAGCCACAATAAAAACGCCAGCAGGAAAGACCCAATTATCAGGCCAAGCTGCTGGCGTGTAGGTAGTAATTTAAATGCCAAGGATAATCAACCCGGTTGGGAGTGATTCCTAGTCTTCGGCTTCTGGTTTGTCAGCTTCCTTTTCTGCACTGCTCTCATCTTCAGATTCATTCAGGGCATCAGGTATTTCGATCTTTTCAGAAGCCGGCTTTTCTTGATTATCAAGAAATTCGGAAACGTCATCCGTTTTACCCTTTTTCTCATCCACAGTCAAATCGTCGACAAAAAGGATAACTTTTTTATCGTCGGGCTTGACTTCCATAACCACACCAGAGACAACTGAGCCTGGTTTATATTTACGAGCCATGCCTTTACGATCACGCTTTGACAATTTAGTAATAGGAATAATACCTTCCACATCCTGTTCTAATTGCAGGATAATACCCTTATCCAGGACTCGAATAACTTCACCTTCCACCTGCTTACCACTGGTGAAATACTGTATTATTTCCGGCCAGGGATCATCACTTACCTGTCTAAGACCAAGCGAAATGCGCCGACTTTCCCGTGAAACTTCCAGAACGCGAACTTCAACATCCTGATTCTTCTCCACGATTTCCTTGGGGTGTCTGATTACTTTAGTCCATGATAAATCGGAAACATGAATCAGTCCGTCAATCCCTTCGGCCAATTCGACGAAAGCCCCAAATTGGGTCAAATTGATAACTTTACCTTTCTGCACGGTTCCAATCATAAAGCGATCTTCAATTTCATCCCAAGGGTCAGGTTGTAATTGCTTGGCACCGAGACTAATTTTCCGTTCATCGGAATCAATCGACAACACCATTGCGTCCACTTCATCGCCCATTGAAAATAACTCCGATGGGTTGCGGACATGGCGGGTCCAGGACATTTCGGAAACGTGAATCAGACCTTCAACTCCCGGTTCGATTTCAACAAAGACACCATAATTGGTCATGCTGACGACCTTGCCCTTGATTGTCGATTCGATGGGATACTTGGTCTCAACATCTTCCCAGGGGTGGGGTGTCAACTGTTTCAGCCCCAGCGAAACACGCTTTTTTTCCTTATCATAATCTATGACTTTGACCATCAATGTATCATCCATTGCCACTGCCTCAGATGGATGATTAACGCGGCCCCAGGATAAATCAGTGATATGCAATAGCCCATCAATGCCGCCCAGATCGATAAATACGCCAAAATCGGTGATATTCTTCACCCGACCTTCAAGCACTTGACCAGCCTCAAGTTTGTCAAACAATGCTTCACGCTGCTCTTTCAGGCTTTCTTCAAGAATAATTTTGTGCGAAACTACGATATTCTTTCTGGTCTCGTTTAATTTGACAATTCGAAGTTCGATTTCCTGATCAAGATAACGATCAAAATCCTGTACTGGTCGAACATCAATCTGCGAACCGGGCAGGAAGGCCTGTACACTATTCAAATCAACGATCATCCCGCCCTTAATACGACGGACAATCTTACCTGTGATAATCTCTTCATTATCAAAATATTCTTTTATTTCACGCCAGCGTCGCATGAAATCTGCTTTTTCCTTGGATAATACGGTTTTCCCACTGCGATCTTCGATATACTCCAGGAACACTTCCATTTTCTCACCAATTTTTGGTATTTCATCATGGAATTCGTTCCGATTAATAATACCTTCGGATTTAAACCCGATATCTACCAGCACTTCCTTATCGTTCAAACCGATAATCCGGCCGGTGATAACCTGATTTTCCGAAATATCAGAGATTGTGTTGAAATATAATTGTTTTAATTCCTGTGATATTTCGGCCTCGGGGGTACTTTCGTCCAGCTCACGTTTGGAAACAATTTTAATGTTATCGAAAATTTGGGGGTTTAAATAATCAATTTCCGGTTTTACTTCCTGGGCAGTAGGTGATTCTTCAACTACTATTGTTTCCTCACTGACTACTTTTGATGCAACTTCAGTGGTCTCTTCAACTACCTGTTCCGGTTGTTTTTTATCAGTCATTTCTATTACCTTAATTACAATCGACTTTTAACCTGGTCGACAATCAGGGTTACTTGTTGTTCAATTGTGAGATTGGATGTATCAATTTCGATGGCATCAGCAGCTTTTCGGAGGGGCGAGTGTGTCCGGGATGAATCTTTTTGATCTCTGATTTTAAGATCATTGATCAAATCATTCAGTGACCGTTGTTCTCCCAGTCGTTCCAGATCAAGTTGCCGGCGATGGGCGCGGGCGGCGTAATCGGCAACGATAAAGAACTTGAATTCGGCCGCCGGAAAAACCACTGTCCCGATATCACGACCTTCAATCACACAGTCCTGCCGATTACCAATCATACGTTGCATGACCACCATTGCTTCCCGGACCAACGGTTCGGCGCTGACGGCACTTACATTGGCCGTCACCTCGATCGAACGGATTAACTCAGAAACATCACGGTCGTTTAGGCTGATTTGCGTCTCCCGATTCCGGGTTGACAGATCAAGGTCAATATCTTCCAGCAAATCCTTCAGGGATTTTTGATCACTGGGGTCAATATTCTGTTCAATAGCAGCCAGGGTTACCGCACGGTACATTGCACCGGTATCCAGATAGGTAAAACTCAGCCGCTCGGCAACCAGCCGCGCAGTTGTGCTTTTTCCGGAAGCAGCCGGACCATCAATTGCTATGATCATCTTTTTCCATTCTCAATTAGCTAATAAATTTAAACCTAACAAAAGATACAACCAATATTATTGCAGTATAATCTGCTACACCACAGGGAAGAGATAAATAATTCACATTATTTAATTCTATAACCAGCCTCCTCGGTTTCAAAAATCCAACTGACTGTTCGACTGATATCAATTATATCTCCTTTTAACATAAACTTACGTTTACGGTAAAAATATGAGGATTGTTCTTTTTCCTTTATCTGCATATCAGCCTGCAATTTATTAATTCTGTCCTTCCACTGTTGGAAACAAACCGGCCGCAGGTCAACCCAGGCATTGGTAGCCCATTCTTCAATCAATTTGGGCGTAATAGTAATCGAATCCACACCTTCAAAATTGGGTTCGGAAATCTCCGGACCGCGAACATATGTTTTACCATCTGGCATTAATATGGGCGTTCCAATCGATAGTATTGTGCTTCGTAACCGGGTATCGGACTGAATCAGATCATAGGCCTGCTTACTGAGTTCTTCATTGGTGTAATTAGTAATTTTATCTAGCCTTCCGCAGATTTTATGCAGCAGGTATCCTTCATATAATAATTTGGTCAATCGCGGGGGACCGAGCAATTCAAAACCCACTGACTCTGTTTTGTGTTCCCTTTGCAATTCTAACAT
>JABMPO010000062.1 GCA_013203015.1 Fidelibacterota bacterium | reverse complement strand
TGGATTGTAAGCAGTGATTTCCACCTGTCGGGATATGGCATCAAACCACACTTTGTGATAATTTTCACGATCCTGCAAATGGGATGCTATGTAATCCATATTTTTATTCATTTGAACTAACGTATACTCGCGCATACCAAGTAAGGCCAGCAATATAATTGCTGTTAGGGACCAAATAATTGTTTTCCGTCTTTTCATAATAACTCCAAAATTTTAAAGCTTTGAATTTAAAACCTATTACTAATTTAAATCCAATAAAATAATTCTACTATGATTACGGTCACAGGGAGATATGTATCTTTATCTGGGATAGGGGTGGGGAATTCCAGTTACGGAGTCCCACCCACCAAGAGTTAATAAATTAAATCAGGTAAATATAATCTGGGCTCCGGCTGATTTTTCATAGAATTCTCCCACCGTCAAGACATCTTGAATTTCATCAACCAAATCATCTTTTTTCAGCTTGAACATATCCATGGCCAATTTACAGGCATATAGCTCGCCACCGGCATCGGAGATCATCTCCAGGAATTCTGATACCGGCGGAACATCCAATTTTTCCATTTCGTTTTTCATCATCCAGGTTGCCAGGGATGAGACACCGGGCAGTGCGCCCATTAGTGTTGGAAAGGGCATAGTGATCGGAAATTTCATCATGGGCATGGCCATGTTCAGTGCAGCATTTCCAACTGTAGCAACTTTTAGATTGTCGACCATCTTTTTCATTATGGCGTTCAGACCGAAAAAGGTGAAAAATATCGATGCTTCAATTCCATCCATCCTGGCACCATTGGCCATGATCAAAGCCGGGTAGACCTCATCCAGTCCGCCTTTGGCACAGATGATGGATACTTTTTTAATTGGTTCGTATTCGCTCATATTCGCTCCTGTTAAATGCAGCCCTGAGGCTTTGTAATACCGGCTATCTTCGCCGCTTTTTTTGCTGGTCCGCCGGGGAATAGAGCATACAATTCTTTGGTTGGAACACCACTCTGTTTAGTCAGCTTGCGAATCGAAGGTCCAGTACCTTTTTCTTCAAATTCCTTGCGCATGAAATTCAATACTACAAAATGACGGTCGTTAAGGGTGTCAATACCCTCTTCCGTTGCTATTGTTTTTGCAATATCCTCGTTCCACTGGGTGTAATCAACCATGAAATTCTCTTCATCAAATTCGATGGTTGCTCCAGCGATTTCACGTATAGCCATTATTAACTCCTTTTATTCTGAGATTAAATTATTTTGCACTGCGGTTGAGTCACTGACATTCTTAAGAAAGCTGATCAAAAACCCAAAACCCCGCTTGATTTCGGGTGAATTTATTTCTCGCATCAGTTTCCAGATTGAATATTCCTCAATATCATCGGTGTTCAGGTTCTTGAAAATGGTTGCCGCATTATTGATTGTCTTCATCATCTCCGGTTGGGTCAAGCTCTTCATAGTTTCAAGAATTGTGACAATATTATCGGCCAGTAAGCGGACATCTTCAGGGCTGAAATTGGTAATTATATTTTTTACGACTGTCGTCACTTCCTTGAAAAACACAAAATAGCCCTGGCGATCAAGGTCGTCCAATCCCTCCAGAGCATCATTGAAGAGACTTTTGCTGATCGGCTTGGCATCCTGGTAAAAATCAAGCGCACTCTCTAACTGTTCGATAATTCCAGTAATGGTATTTGTGTTGCGCAGTATTTTCTTGAATAGGTGTAAAAAGTCACCGGTGCGCACGAATGGCGCCACATCCTCCAACTCAACAATCGCCGAACTGAAAACATCCTTGGCAACTATCGTTAAATCTGCTTTAAGTCCTTCCAGCTCTTCTCGCTGGCGTTTTGCGTGGGCTAATTCGCTAGTGATGAGATCCAGTTTGGCGTTGATCTCATCTAGTTGCTGTTGTACTGCTTTGTCTGCCATTTTAGCGCCTTTTTCCTGCCATCAGCATCTGTGATTCAATTGGCAGTTCGGCACCTTTCAGTAAAAGATTCCAGTACATCCAGCGAAACATCATTTTACCATAATGATTCATTCTAGTCTCTTCCAGCAGCGAAAAAGGTCCTATGCCGGGTAGGGGAAACTTGCCC
>JABMPO010000061.1 GCA_013203015.1 Fidelibacterota bacterium | reverse complement strand
TCGGCAATTTCATCCAGGTCCTCAGAAGTTTTCTTACGCTGGCGCATCAATCGGTCAATCTGTTTACGCTCTGGTTTAGGCAATATACTATAAGAATGTATCAAAGGCAGGGTAACTAAATTTCGCTTTATATCCGCGCCTATATTCTTGCCAATTTTTTCTTCCTGCCCGAGAAAATCAAATAAATCATCTTTGATTTGAAAGGCCAGACCAAGTTTCGCACCATATTCTCGCATTGCAGCACGATCGGATTCTGTTTTTGTAGTTGTTAAAGCCCCAAGCTCACAACTGGCAGAAATCAATGACGCCGTTTTACGAAAAATCATATTAAAATAAGATTTTTCATTAAATGATCGACTGGCGCTTTTCTGAATTTGTAACATTTCACCAGAAGCCATTTGTTCGGCAGTATTTGAAATCAGGCTCAAAACTTCAAAATCTTTCAGACCAATCATATTGATCAAAGCCTTGCTGAAAAGAAAATCACCCATCAGGATAGATATTCGGTTTTTCCAGATTTTATTTATTGAGGGGTAACCACGTCTTTTAGTGGCATCGTCAACGACATCATCATGCACCAATGATGCAATATGCAAAATCTCGATCAGAGCCGCAGCGCGATAGCTGTTCAATGTTGGCAATCCGCAAACCCGCGCCGTCAGAATGGTCAAAATGGGTCTGAAATGTTTACCGCGATGCTTAATTATATACTTACCAATAATATTTATCAGCCGGATCTCAGAATGAATTGCTTCCTCCAGCTCACGCTGGAATATTTTCAAATCATCCAGGATTGGACGGCTGATTTCCTTCAGATTGATTTCACCACCTGGCATAATTAAACCGGGGTTGCATCCTTGACTAATTTTTTTCTTTTTCCCACCAACCAGGAAACTCCAATACTCAATTCGTAAAGTCCCCACAATGGAATTGACATAATAACCAAACTTACGGGATCCGGAGGTGTAATTATCGCTGACAGAAATAGAATTATTACAATTGCATACCGGCGATAATGACGTAAAAAATGAGGTGTCAACAAACCAATCACTGAGAGAATAAATACCAGGACTGGTAATTCGAATATTACCCCGCTACCAAGCATCAGCATGGTAATAAAATTAAAATAATAGTTAATGGAAAAATTATTCTCAACAAATTCATAACCCATCCCGGTAAAGAATTGAATCGAAAATGGAATGATAATAAAATAGGCAAAAGCAACTCCGGATAGGAATGCCAGAAAAGTAAAAATTATAACGGGAGCAATGTATTTTCTTTCAGAGGCATACAGGCCGGGAGCAACAAATCGCCAGATTTGATAAGTTAGTACCGGTATTGCCAGGATTACCCCCCCCACCAGGGCAATTCCCCATTTAATCATGAACATACCCTGGACAGTCAAAACTTGCAGGGACATGAATCCTTCGACAGATTCCGTAGGTTTGATTAGAATTGAAATTATGGGATCAATAAAAAAGAAGGTGATTAGCGCACCTACTAAAATCGCGGATATGGATTTGACTAAACGCCACCGTAATTCTTCCAGATGATTAAGAAATGGCATCGATGAATTATTTTCAGGCATGCCGCGATTCCATGAATTCTTTTGCCAATTGGTGGGGAGAGGATTTAAATGTATCTAATTGATCAGTAACCAATTTCAGTTTTTCCAGACGATTTGACGTCCAAAACTCCCTGATTAGCTTATCTTGTACCAGTGCCAATACCCGGGCACGATGATGTGCTAATCTTTTATGGGTAAAATTTTTGGATTGCTTCTGTTGCTCAACATAATCGGCGATGCCTTGATATAATTCATCAATCCCTTCTCCTTTATTGGCAACGGTCTTGTAAACGGCCGGTTCAAGCGCGGTCTTGCCTGACGAAGTATGCAATATATTAATCAGCAATTGTGCCAAACGTCCGGCACCGTCGCGATCAGATTTATTAATAACAAAAATATCAGCAATCTCTATTAAACCAGCTTTCATCATCTGGATTTCGTCACCGGATTCAGGCACCAGTATTACTATCGTGACATCTACCGCTTCAGCGACATCGTGTTCTCCCTGTCCGACTCCAACAGTTTCGTAGATTATGACATCCTTACCGCTGGCGGCTAAAACATCGCCAACCTCCTGTGCTTTACGCGTTAATCCGCCGAGATCGCCACCGGATCCCATACTCCGGATGTATACATCGTCATTCCAGATATAACGATTCATTCGAACACGATCACCCAGCAAAGCTCCGCCGGTAAAAGGACTGGTGGGATCAACTGCTATCACACCTACGGATTTACCATTTTCAATTAATTTATTTATTAACTGATCGGTAAGGGTACTTTTCCCGGCTCCGGGCGGACCGGTCAAGCCAATTCGCAGAGCTTTTTTACTTTGTTCGTATAAGCTGGTAAAAAAATCTACCGGATATTCGATATTATTTTCAATATTAGAAATTACTCTGGAGATGATTCTATGATTATTCGAGCGAATACCACTGAGTATGGAATCCTCCATTATATTATAATTAGTCGGTTTACCAGTTCTAAATCAGGTAAAAACGCGCCGGAATTGATCAAACTTGTGGACTATAAGAATTTTTCCGGTCCGTTCGATATAGCCCTTCTCTTCCAGCAATTTAAGGGTTCGTGACACCGTTTCTCGTGAGGTTCCCGC
This sequence comes from Fidelibacterota bacterium, assembly GCA_013203015.1. Classification (GTDB taxonomy): domain Bacteria; phylum Fidelibacterota; class Marinisomatia; order Marinisomatales; family TCS56; genus JABMPO01. Next base: position 21,908 of record JABMPO010000061.1, on the reverse strand, counting down.
CATATTTGCAATATCTTGCTGATATGGCAGGTTACGAATTGTAACGGCTCCGAGTTTAATTACACCTAATTCTTCAGCTAACCGGATGAGCGTAATGGCAATCCTTTTCTCAGCATCACTCAGCGAAAGACTTTCAATCTGCTGATCGCTTTTACGCAAACGACGTGTAAGTTCTTCCAATAGACTGATTGCTATCTTCGGGTATCTTTCCAGCAATCCCAGGAATTCTCCCCTGTTCAACACCATTACCTCAGCGTCTTCGATAGCAATAACATTTGCCGAACGTGTCTCTCCATCGAGCAGGGACATTTCGCCAAAAAATTCACCTTCACCCAGCATGGCTAATATAACTTCCCGTCCATCTTCACTCAATCTTGTTATTTTAACAGATCCAGATGAAATAACAAAAAATGAGTCCCCTAATGCTTCTTCCATCAAAATCATCTGTTCTTTTGCATAACTACGGACCTGCATCAGTTCGGAGATTTTTATCAAAATATTATCATTAAGTTCAGAGAAAATCGGGACAGTTCTTAATAAATCTATTTTACTCATGTGATTTCAGATTCTTTCGGTTTAATTCAAAACGCTATTCCCACAACAAAATTTAACAAAAACTGGGTTTAACAATAACAATAATAATTTAAACGGTGATTAAAAGGGTATTTTCCTAAATCGTACTTAACAATAACATTCTCTAAAAAAAAGAGCCCCTCGGATGAGGGGCTCATGAATAAGCCTAATAACCCATTCCTTCCATACCACCAGGAGGCATTCCAGGTGCCGGAGGATCTTTTTCTGGGATCTCAATGACGACGGCTTCAGTAGTCAGTAACAGACCAGAGATTGAAGCGGCGTTTTCAACGGCAACACGGGCGACTTTTGTCGGATCGATGATACCAGCTTCGAACAAATTAGTATATTCTTCTCTCCGGGCATCAAATCCAAAATCACCATCATTTTCCAGTACTTTCTGTACCACAATCGATGGTTCCATACCGGCATTTGCAACGATCTGACGAATCGGTTCTTCCAGGGCACGACGCATTATTTTTACGCCGACCTGTTGATTGTCAGAAACATTGACTTTATCAAGAGATTTAATGGCACGCAGCAAAGCTACGCCACCACCGGGAATAATGCCTTCTTCAACCGCAGCGCGGGTAGCGTGCAATGCATCTTCGACGCGGGCTTTCTTTTCTTTCATTTCCACTTCCGTGGGAGCACCGGTGTAAAGTACAGCTACACCACCTGACAATTTTGCCAAACGTTCCTGTAATTTTTCGCGGTCATAATCGGAAGTGGTTTTATCGATTTGTACTTTAATCTCGTTGATCCGAGCTTTTATGCCATCAGCTTTACCGGCACCACCAACGATAGTTGTATTATCTTTATCAGATACAACCCGTTTGCAGGTACCAAGATATTCTACCGTGGCATTTTCAAGCTTATAGCCCTGATCTTCCGAAATAACAGTTCCACCTGTTAGAGTTGCTATATCTTCCAGCATTGATTTCCGACGATCTCCAAATCCAGGAGCTTTCACCGCCAGGACTTTAAATGTTCCGCGCAACCTGTTAACTACCAGGGTTGCCAGCGCTTCACCGTCAATATCTTCGGCAATTATTAAGATACTACGTCCGGCCTGAACGACTTTTTCCAGAATCGTTAGCAAATCTTTCATATTGCTGATCTTTTTATCATGGATCAGAATGTAGGGATCTTCCAGTTCGGCTTCCATATTTTCGGAATTGGTCACAAAATAAGGTGACAGATAACCACGGTCGAACTGCATACCTTCAACAAATTCAAGATAAGTTTCGGCGGTTTTGCTTTCTTCAACTGTGATCACACCATCTTTACCAACATTGGCCATAGCTTCGGCAATTTTGCTACCAATCTCTTTATCATCATTGGCTGAAATAGTACCAACCTGGGTAACTTTTTCAGGATCAATACCGATTTCCCGAGACTGTTCTTTAAGGTTTTCGACGACTAATTTGACTGCTGCATCGATGCCGCGTTTAATTGACATTGGATTGGCGCCAGCAGTGATGTTACGAATACCTTCGGATATAATAGCCTGGGCTAAAACGGTTGCAGTTGTGGTTCCATCACCTGCTACATCAGAGGTTTTAGAAGCAACTTCGCGGACCATTTGGGCACCGACATTTTCCATTTTATTATCAAGATCAATTTCTTTGGCAACTGTTACACCATCTTTGGTGATGGTCGGGGTACCGAATTTTTTTTCGATTACGACATTACGTCCTTTGGGACCAAGAGTAACCCTAACGGCATTAGCCAGTTTATCAACACCGGCTTTCAATCCGTTACGGGCATCCAGATCGTATATAATTTCTTTCGCCATGAATATCTACTCCTTATAAAATTGCGAGAACATCGCTCTCGCGCATTATTAAATAATCTGTGCCATCAACGGTTACTTCCGAGCCGGAATATTTGCCGTATAGGATTTTGTCACCAACTTTCAAGGTCATAGAGACCAGATTGCCGGAATCACTGAATTTACCTTCGCCAACGGCGGCGACAGTTCCCTGCTGTGGTTTTTCCTGAGCAGTATCAGGTAAAATGATACCGCCTTTGGATTTCTCATCAGCAGGAGCAGGTTCCACTACAACGCGGTCTGCAAGAGGCTTTAATTTTAAGCTCATTGTTTACTCCTGTTATTTATATCGTTATTCATTACAAAATTTTAATTATTATATCCAGCGCTGAAATTAGACAGCAGAAAGCAAAATCTACAATCACTATTTAGCACTCTATTAGGTCGAGTGCTAAAACAGCTAAAGGTAACAAAAGTTCCTTAAATACCAGTGCTGCCAAACCCTCCGGCACCGCGACTGGTTTCACTCAATTCATTCACCAGTCGAAAACTGATCGGTGATCCATCTACGGCTACTACCTGAAACAGGCGTTGACCGGGTTGAATAGTATAATCTTCTTGCCTGATGTTGTCTACCGCAGCAATTATTTCTCCACGGTAACCGGCATCTATTAGGCCAATCGAATTGGACATTCGTAACGGAGTTTTTGAAATACTGGAACGCGGCATTAAATAGTACGGTTCCCTATTTAAATTTTCACAGGCAATCTTAAAATGAATGAAGGCGGTGGTATTACCTTGAATATGCATTTCATCGATAACAAACAAATCAAGTCCGGCATCGCCATCATGGAAATGCCGGTGATTCTGATAATATTGCTCGCATTCTTTATCAAAAGGCTTAATCAGTAATTCCATATAAAACTCATCGTGGGTAGTTCATTTTAAAAGTAGAATTTTTTCTGTTTTGGATCCGCCAGGGTAATTCATCTGAATAAAAAATACACCGGTTGACAAAATATTTCCCTGATAATCCTGCCCGTTCCATTTTAAAGTTTGTTTACCGGGATCAAATTGTCCTTGCTTGGAATATACTAGCTCACCCCGCAGATTGTAAATATTGAATTCAATATTGCCACGAACCTGCATAATAAATGGTATCGTTACTTCAGCATTAAACGGATTTGGATAAGCAGATTGCAGAATGAATTTATCTGGACCGTGATAATCGATACCATTATTAGTGAAATAAACTGATTTTAAAATCCAATCATCTGGATCAAACACCAGGCTCATCACCCTTCTACCAGGTTCGAGAATAATACTAAATTCTTCATTAATCTGAGTATTATTGACGACTTCAATATAGGTGGTATCATTACAGATTAATTTAAGATCGATTGGCATCTGGAAATAAGTGCCGGTAGTCTGATATTGCCCCACATTTACAATTAAAGTGTCACCATTCTGCTGCCAGCCATATGAATACCGAGGATAGTAGGATCCATATATCCATTGCTGGAAAAATACCTCCAGATTCAAGCCGGAAACAGATTCGCACACTGCTTGAAACTGCTCAGTTGTAGCAGAATTATGCTTATACCGCGGATCGTCGCCATAGGTACGTAAGATGGTGAAGAAAGTATCATCGCCGACTACATGCCGTAACATATGCAGAACCCAGGATGCTTTTCGATAACTCAAGCCACCATTGAAAATATCACTGGTGGAAACCGGGTTTTCCACATAGATGGTACCGCCACCAAAATATTCATTATAAGCCATATCAGTATGCAGACCGTCTGGGCCGTATTTATCCTCCCACCACAGCGCCTCGGCATAAGTGGCAAACCCTTCATTCAACCAGATATGATGAAAGCTGTTACAGGTGATCATATCACCCCACCATTGGTGAGCCAGCTCATGAGCAATCAATGCTTCGGACCAGCCCCCCAAACTAGTGATTGTCTGATGCTCCATTCCACCGCCCCAGCCAAACTCGGCGTGACCATATTTCTCATCCATAAACGGATACTCACCAAATAACCCAGCGAATACGGAGATCATATCTTTTGTTAGTAGATAATTTTCCTGTAAGGAATTATAATGATCTGGAAAAACATAATAATCCAATGGTAATGTATCATTATTTACGGAGATATATTGATCATGCCAGACATAATAGGGATAAATGGCCACTGAAACCAGGTAGGTGGTAATGGGATATCTTTCTTCCCAATAATATGTTGTTTTATCACCCAAAACTAATGTATCAACCAAATTACCATTGGAAGCCACCTTCAGATTTGACGGCACGCGCACGATTATGTCAACCGAATCTGCCTTATCACTGGGATCATCTTTACAAGGCCACCAGGACCTTGCTCCGTAGGGTTCTGATAAAGACCAAATTAAGTCCTGATTATCATGACTTCCGAAGATAAATGAACCGAAACCTGTTGAAGCGGGGTTCCCATTATAGGATATAATAATTTCAAGCGTATCACCGATTTGGATACCATTAGCAGCCGGAATTAATATCATATTATTTGAATAGTGAACTGCTATACTAGTGTCATTTAGCAAAAGTTCTGTTACCACCATTCCACTGGCAAAATCCAATTCAATAAAACTGATTGTGGAATCCAGAATACATATTCGTGCCAAGGTAGTCCCGGTAATTAGATGATTATCCGGGTCAATATCGAGATTAATGCGATAAAATAATGCATCATATTTTTGCTGTTCAACTGTTAGCGTACTACTGCTCTCCAAAATTCGTAACAAGGATTTTGAATTACCGCATAAAATCTGCTTTTCAAGCTCAGGTTGAGCAATCAGCAGCGATAAAATAATAATGCTCGGTAGGTATATTTTTTTCATATTCATATCCATTGCATGGGAGTTTAACGTAGCAAATTTACATGAAAATTAGATCGAATTCGACTAAACTAATTACTTGACAATTCGATTCAACAACGGTACACTTCTTCATGAATAAATTGATTCCGCTATTTATAATATTATTATCCAACCAACTGGTAAATGACCAATTCCTGCAACCACGACAGCGGATGGTCGAACAGCAAATTCAACAACGCGGGATAACCGATGAGCGAGTATTAAGCGCCATAATGGATACGCCGCGCCACCTTTTTGTGCTTCCTGAATACCGTAATCTGGCTTATGCTGACAGCCCTTTGCCAATTGGTTTTAATCAAACAATCAGTCAGCCGTTTATTGTGGCTTACATGACAGAACTGCTGCAGGTAAATGACAATCATACTGTCTTGGAAATCGGTACCGGATCAGGATATCAGGCAGCAGTGCTTGCGCTACTTTGTGAGAAAGTCTTTACCATTGAAATTATACCTGAACTGGCAATTCAAGCCCGAGGAAGACTCGAAGACCTGAACTGTGCTAATGTAAATGTAAAAATCGGGGATGGATATGTCGGTTGGCCAGAATTTGCACCGTTTGATCGAATAATAGTAACCGCCGCACCTGAAGAAATCCCTGGTAAATTGGTCGAACAATTAAAACCAGGCGGTCGGATGATAATTCCGGTAGGTGAACGTTTTCAGACCCAGGAATTATTGATTATAACCAAATCATCCGAAGGTATCGTACGCCAAGAAACAACATTACCAGTGCGTTTCGTTCCCCTGATTCAAGAAAAAGAACTAAGGCAATAAAAGGGTTGCTTCCCCGGTAACTACAACATCTCCAGCTTCATCGATACAGGTTGTTTCAAAACTGCCAATTGGCTTATCATCACGAATGGCTGTCAAAGTTACTTTGGCGGTTATTTTTTCACCAAGATAGACCGGTTTGAGAAATTTTAATGATTGTCCCATGTAAATTGAACCTTCGCCGGGAAAAATCGTGCCAAAAACGGTGCTGAATAAACTGCTGATTAGCATGCCGTGCACAATTCGTTTTCCGAATCTGGTACCGGCTGCATACTGCTCATCCAGGTGAACAGGATTTTTATCGCCGGTTAATTCAGCAAATATTTCCACATCCTGAGCATTGAAAGTCTTTTCTAAGGTTACACTGGTACCTAGTTTATATTTCGATTTTTGATCAGACATTTTTCCCCTGTTTCGATTTAAAAATTATTTATTAACAGTATATTCTTCTACAAGTAATCTTGCTTCAGCCCTGTGTAGATAGGTAAACTATTATTCTGTTGAAGTTATTTTTATTCGGCTTGCAATTCCCTGACTTGTCTTTCCAATCCCTGTTTTAAAACGGTCAGCTCCCGTATGCTTTTATCTTTCATTGTCATACGTTCGTCCATTGTAGCGATTACTTTATTCTTGACTATTTCAAGCTCACCATATTTCACTACCAGCGCTTTATAATCATCAAAAGGCGCTTCTGCGAGTTGGTTTTGAAGATCAGCTATTTGGCTTTCCAAATCCTTCTGCCTGGTCTGCAGATTGTCACGTTGGCTGGTAGCTTCATTCAATTTTATTACGGTTTCATCTAAGACTACCTGTAAAGAGCCTTTTTCGTTGGAACATTTTTCCAATGCTTCCCTGGCATCTTTCAATTTTCCACCAAACACTTCACTTGCAGGAAATAGAATTAATAGTGCAAAACAAACGATTTTAAAATTCTTAATTAATCTCTTCATAGGAGTTTCCTTTACCTAATCCCTCAAACAGGTCTAAAATATAGAACGGCTCGAATAAATTAACAATTGAAACTACACGACAAAGAAAGGATACAGGATTAACACATTATAAGCTAAACCGATTTGATATTTGCGTATGATTAGCGCCCCAAAAATCCCTAAATACCCGTTATATCCTTTCCCCTAATATTGCTCCTAAATGTGCTCCGTAAAATATTATTAACAATGTCAGGCCGTGTACCAGTAATAATACAATTTTTGTGCGTTTATCTCCTGGAAATTCAGGTTGGGTTTTAAAGCGTATTGCCGTCACGGAAATTAGTATCAATCCGGCAAATATCATGATAATCCCATGGGTGTCATATAATGGAAATGGTTCCATCATATGACCGTATAGTGTATCGGCCAAAAATCCGGTTAATACAGCTGCCAACAAACTGGGTATTCCAATCAACAAATTGTACCAGCCAGCAATCAGGAATTTAGGGCGATTGAAGAGAATGCCTATTAAATCAAACAAATAGCCCGTGGCAAATAGCGCAATTGGAAAATGAATAAATAAAGGGTGAATATTATTTAATTGATACATTTTTACGTCATTCAATATCTTTGGCAACAGGGAATTTATTCCCTTGATGGCAAGTCCAGCAAGTTACTTGGTCAGCGTTTTCCCATTTTAGAAAATCATTATTGATCGTGTTGGTCATTTTTAACATTTCCCGTGCGATTACTTTATGCTTATTCTGATCACTGCTTTTATCACGCATATTATGGCAAAAAACACATTTTACACCCAGGTCACTCGCCATACCTTCCATATGTTTTTTTAATTCAGCTTTTGACTCAACCTTCAATACCTGCAGATTCTTACCAACCTGACCAAAAACAAGGCTGCACATTAACAATAAAATAATCGAATAGCGCATTTATCCTCCATCAAAACCAACTATGTAATTGAATTAAATATTCCGGCATAATTCTTCTACCATTATTCGGAGTTATGTTAGTAAATCTTGTTTGGAATTTAATTTCCAAAACATTGATTGGAAAGAATTCCATACCCATTACAAATCTTTCGATCGCACCTGATAAATATTCAAGTTCAGGGTCATAGAACTGGTGTGAGGCGGTAATAAATATTCCCTGCTGCAATTTCCAATTAAATTGATTGACCACCGAGAAAGCCCTAGTTCCAGAACTGTTCCAATTCTGCCCAAAATCAAGGGCCAAAAGCCAGTTCAGTTTATCAATATTCAGACCAGTGGAAATGGAGAAAAATGATAAATCGACTTCGGACAACCAATTTAATCCTAAAAATGAAGACCATTTATCGAAAAGATTCAGATAATAATCAAAATTCAATGACTTATATTTTTGATCGATCTGTTCATTGAAACCATATCCCGCGTCGGCACCGGCAATAAATTTATTCCCAATACTTCCTGATATCGTGATCGATTCATTGAGCTGGAAACCTAATTCCACCATTCCGGGCGGTTTTAAAAATGGTGACGTGAAAAATCCTTCAGTTGCGGTATCCAGTTTTCTGAGCCGTATGTTACCGCCCCGATTAAAGATTGTGTGGTCCTCAAAATATAAACCATAATCCGGGATTGCACGGCCAACCCTGACCCAGTTCTCATTGCCGAAATAGATTGTGGTCCAAAATTCCGACTCAGTTTTGCGGCTCAAATCGAATTCAATATACAGGCTAATCTGGGAATTGACCAATAATTCGCCATAGATATCAGCTTGCATCGGAAAAATCGCCAGTTTGCGGTTTATAGTATCGGCATGACTGAAAGCCTGAAATCGTGCATCTCCGCCGATTCGCAGATGTTGACCAACAAATCCATCCCAATCACTTGCTGAAAGGTGCTTATATTTCTGACTGACCAACTCACCCTGCCCGAAAACCGATACTCCGTATTCATTGCGCATCCCGCCCCCGGCAGGATCCACATGACACAGGCTGCATGTATATTCGTTTTCCAGCGCATAGCGCGGCAGAGCTAACAAACTGCTCATGCTAGTTAGCAATGACAACAGTAAAATAATCACTGAAATTGAATTATCTCGTCGCAGCACCATCTTGAATCCAATTTTCAATTATATTCAAATCAGTTGTAGAAAGGGCACCACCAAGGGGCATTTGAGCGCCGAATAAATCACTGCCAATCAATTTATTCCATAATACCGAGGAATCCGGATTACTGGGAACAACCCTGATAGCCGAATACGAGTTAGCCGGTTCATTTACCAGATTTTCCCAGGCGACCGCTTCAGCTAGATAAAGATTGCCGGAACCGCCGTGACATGCCAGACAATTTTGGTCAAAAATGGACTGCACTTCCTGTGGGACCAGCGGTAATTCGGCAACCACTGGGTTACCAAAATCGCTACAAGATGTTAAAATCAACAAAAACGCAACCGCAAATAATAATTTAACTTGTAGACGCATGTGACTTATTTCAATAACGTCATTTTACCGTTTTGGACTATTTCTTGCCTACCCTGAGCCCGGAAGCTGATCTGGTAAAAATATATTCCGGAAGGTTGATTTGAGAAATCAATTGTCTGCTTGTGACTACCGATTGAATAATCTGACTGAGAAACGAATATTTCCAACCCTGATAAATTGTAAACGCTTAGCGCTACAGTAGCCGGTTTTGCCAGCAAAAATGATATGGCTGTCACAGGATTGAACGGATTCGGGTAATTACCGGCCAGATTAAAATCAACTGGAGTGGCATACTCTTCATAGACAGCAACCAGCGCTTCGTTCGCTCCTTCATTGAGCCAGTCGCGGATTAAATCAACCTCAGTTTGGGATAATGATCCTCCCCGGGGCATTCTATCACCGTGATCGGGGGATTTATCAAGCCGAACTTTATCGTAAATTGGACTGCTGACAGCATCAAAAGGAACTACAATCAATGTGCCATAATTATTTCCGATGCTGGTTGTAACCGCACTATAACTGGTTAGAGTTACTCCGGACGTACCGCCGTGACAATTAATACAACGGTTATTAAAAATCGGCTGGATTTGCGTATTATACTCAACCTGACTGAAAGCCGATATAAATAATATTAGCATAATAAAAGATATTCTCATAATACTTCTCCTTACTGGTCGAAATTCTAAAATTCGATTGGTTTAACCTCTATTGATAATTAGTCTCAGTAAGAATCTACGCTGGTTACTATTTTATATACAAATACTAATATGGACTAAATTAGTCCATATTACAAATTGACAACAGAATCCGTACGATGGAACAATAAATTTGCTTGACTAGCACAAATCAACCTAACCACAACTGTCGATCAAGGCTGCGATATTGAATCGCTTCACTGATATGTTCTTGCCCCAGATCAATTTGATTATCCAAATCTGCGATTGTGCGGGCGACTTTCAGGATTCGATCATAGGCGCGAGCAGATAGATTCAGGCGTTCCATGGCGGTTTTTAATAATTCGGCGCTATTGCTGTCCAACGAACAATATTTTTGCAGATCCCTGGTTTCCATTTGCGAATTAGCAAAGAAATTTACTTTCTTAAACCGCTCCAGTTGAATTTCCCGAGCATGCTGGACGCGCTGCTTGACGGCAGCAGAATTTTCGCCGGAATTCATATCTGCCAGTTGATTAAATGGCACGGCGGGAACTTCGATATGGATGTCGATTCTATCCAATAACGGACCGGAAATTCTGCTCATATAGCGCTGGATCATTTGTGAAGTACAGGTACACTCATTGTTGGGATCGGTGGCATAACCGCAAGGGCAGGGATTCATGGCCGACATCAACATAAAACGAGCCGGATAACTCAGTGAAACGGTTGCGCGCGCAATGGTCACTTCTCCGCTTTCCAAAGGCTGACGCAACACTTCCAGAACATTCTTCTTGAACTCCGGTAGTTCATCAAGGAAGAGCACCCCATTATGTGACAAGCTTACTTCGCCGGGTTTGGGAATTGTGCCTCCCCCAATTAGCCCGGCATCACTGATTGAATGGTGCGGCGATCGGAATGGACGGGTGGCGATTAAACCCTGTTCAACATTCAATAAGCCGGCAACTGAGTGAATTTTAGTTGTCTCCAGCGCTTCATTGAGGACGAGATCCGGCAGGATTGTTGGCATGCGTTTGGACAGCATTGTTTTTCCACTGCCCGGCGGACCAATCATTATTACATTGTGGCTACCAGCAGCGGCAACTTCCAGTGCTCGTTTCACCTGTTCCTGACCTTTTACATCAGAAAAATCGATCGTATAGTGGCGGCTGGCATTGAATAATTGTGCTTGATCTACCTGGACTGGTTTGATTTCAATATCGCCATTCAGAATTTGCACAACCTCCAACAATGTATCTGCGCCGGCTACTTTGATATCTTCCACAATACCGGCTTCCTGTGCGTTTTCTTTCGGTAGGATCAACCCCTTAATGCCATTCTTATGAGCCGCAATCGCCAGAGGTAATGCTCCTTTTACCGGTCGTAACTGACCATCCAGAGCTAATTCTCCCAACAGAATCAGTTTATCCAGATAATCCCTCCTTACAAAACCCATTGCCGCTAGAATACCAATGGCGATTGGTAAGTCAAAACCGCTACCTTCTTTGCGGATATCAGCAGGAGCAAGATTAATGGTAACGTGCTTATTGGGGAATTTGAAACCACTGTTCCGGATCGCTGCCCGGACCCGTTCTTTGCTTTCCTTTACCGCGCCTTCCGGTAATCCGACGGTAATGAAACGGGGTAGTTTGGCACCAGTTAAATGGGCTTCAACCTCGACAATATAACCATCGATTCCGAGCACTGCGCTGCTTAGCACTTTGGCTAACATGGTAATACCTGTTTTACTAATAAATAATAATAAAGCACACGAACAACCATCAGCACCTCTGCCTTTATGTTATAAAGCTCTCCTGTTTTTACTACTGTCGGAAAATGGTTTAATCGCCGGGTTTGATGCTATCAAACTCCATGTTTTTATATTTCTCCCACATTGTCTCCCCAGCGGCCTGCTGATAGCGGAATGCAAATTCCAGCGCTTCATAAAACGGACGATTCATGAAATCTTCATGGCTGTAGAATTGATCGATCCAGCCTACAAATTCCTGCATTTTTACTTCCTGCATTGAATCAAATACGCCATATACCAGTTCGGCAATGTTGTTATAATACCAGGTTGTAACATCATTATAACCCAATTGCTTTTTCATGGCAGTGTGGGTTTCATACACCTGTGTTAAATATGAGAATAAAAATATTTCCTTTTCACCAGGGGTCAGAGTTTTCCAATACACAACGACTGGTGATAAATCCGTTTCCAGTTCAGGTGTTTGTGCTCCGGTGAAAACGATAAAACAAAGAATTATCAATACCCAACGCATTAATCTTTCCCTTCTGTTGATTCAAATTTTCGGATCAACTCCAACAAGCGATCGATGGCTTCATCCTCCCGGACTCGCCCTACGCTATGGCCTTTATAATACAACAATCCACCGCCTTTTCCAAAGGCTATCCCAAGGTCCGTGTGGCTGGCTTCACCGGGTCCGTTTACTGCACACCCCATCAAGGCCAGCGATATGGGCGTTTTAACATTCTTCAGCTTTTCTTCCATCGCACTGGCAATTTTAAATAAATCAACCTCAAGTCGTCCACAGGTTGGACAAGCCACAATCGTGACACCTTTACTAACAATGCCAAGCGATTTCAAAATCTCAAACCCAGCCTGTACTTCTTTTACGGGATCGTCCGTCAAACTGACTCGAATAGTGTCCCCGATCCCCTGGGCCAATAATGTTCCAATACCAACCGCTGATTTTATCGTACCGGATACAGCGGGACCTGCTTCGGTTACGCCCAAATGGACGGGATAATCAAATTCCTGCGAAAATAATTGATAAGCATCAATCATCAACCTGGTATCAGAAGCTTTCAAAGATACCACAATATCCTCAAACCCATGTTCCTGACAAATATCGATATGATGTCGCGCGCTGTCTACCATCGCTTCAGCGGTAGGAAAGCCGTATTGTTCCAGTAGCTGTTTCTCAAGGCTACCGGCATTTACACCTATTCTGATCGGTAAATTGGCAGATTTCACTTTATCAAGGACGGCTTTAACCCGATCACGTGATCCAATATTACCCGGGTTAATACGAATTTTATCGACGCCGGCATCCACTGCGAGTAGCGCCATTCGATAATCAAAATGAATGTCGGCAACCAGCGGTACTGTCATATGGCGCTTGATTTCTGGGAGAGCATCCGCTGATCGTTTATCAGGCACTGTTACCCGAATTATCTGACAATCGGCTTCTTCCAATCGTTTGATTTGCTGAATGGTGGCTTCCACATCATAAGTCTTGGTGGTAGTCATTGATTGTACCGTAATCGGCGCATCGCCACCAATTGGAACTCCCCCAACCATAACCTGACGTGTCTTTCTACGATCAGCCATCATATCAATCCAAAATTAGCTGATTTACCTGGAAGCATCAATCAATTACCAACTGGTATGGAATTCGGAGATATTTTTCAGCTTCAGCAATGCTGTAGGTAAAATTATTCAGTTTAATTGCTTTTCTGTAGACACTGATAGCAGCCGTTCGGTTCCCTTCCAGATCTAACAATTGTCCTTTTAATAAATAAGCCTGCCCGAGGACGGCATCAAGTTCGGCGCCGTAATCATTAATGGCTCGGTTTGCCGACCTTTTTGCGTTTTCATAATCGCTATTTAAAAAATAATAATAAGCCCATTCATTATGTAAATAACCGAGGAAGGCCGTTTTATGCATGTTGGATAAGGTGGGGAAATCTTTATCAAGCCAGGTCAGTGATTGCCGAGCACTTTCCAGATCTCCAGTAGCCAGTTGGCAATGGGTAAGTAATTGTCGATAATACCAGTTTTCCGGAAATCGACCAACTAGATCGCGCGCGTGCCTGATAGCATCAGCGGGCTTGTTATCAATATAAAGGTCTAAATATATAAGTATTCCCTTGGCTTCCATCCAGGCAAAATCACCCTGATCAGCAGCCCGTATAATTGCCTCACGTCCGGTTTTGAGCGATGGTTCCAATCCAAGCAATCCGGCACCAAATTTCATTAAACCGCCGCTAAGGGCAGCATAATATTCCACAATTCCAATGGGTAGCTGAGCATCGATCAGATCAGGGTTTTCGGCGGCAACCTGCCGAATAATGGAAAATCCCTGATAGGCATGCCACAGTGTTCTGATCCATTGTTTTCGTCCCAGGTGTATCCTAGCCTTTAAACCAATTGCACTGCCGTAGTACAGGCGATAAATCGGACGATCAGGATATTTTGCCACCAGTGCCTCATAAACAGGAATTATTTCATCTAAATCTTCGCTTAAAATGCGATAATTCTCGGCCACCGGATCTACGGCCTGACTGTGCTGATAACGAGCCGCAGCATAGACCAAGTGCACGGCATAGTGCTCGGGATATAGTTTCCGGGCGGAATCAAGTATTGATACGGACTCAGCGGTTTCATAATTATACCAGGCATTTATGCCGGACCAGATCAATTCATCATCGGGAGTATTTGCCTGAGTTGATACAAAAAATAACAGTACAATGAATACAAACTGCAATACTCTATTTAGCATAACTATTTGGCGGATGCTGGTGCGCTGTGGAAATCCGGTTTAGCCGCTTTGCCGGCTTATAATCAACCAACCCTGCGCAGTATTATTAATTGCATTCAATTCCAGACTGCGTTGCCAGGCCGCGCGCGCCAAACGCTTTTCATTCATTTTCCAGTAAGTAATCCCGATTTCAGTATAGGGCGAAGCTTCCTTGGGTTGCAATTCAATGACCTCCTGAAATGCCGCTAAAGATTGCTTGTACAGTTCGAGTTCGCGATAGTGCTTCCCCAAGGTGGTCAGGGCTCCCGGCAGCCAGGTAAAAGTATTGGTATTGATATTAACGGCCTTGTTAAATGCCGTTCGTCCCAAGGCGGATTCACCGAGGCGATTATATTCCATAGCAAGCACATAATAAACCTGAGGTAAATAATATCTGACTTCTTTATGTTTCGGTGCATAGTACAGCAAATCTTCCCAAGCTGCCGCCGCATGTCCCCATTCTCCGGCCTGAAAATAGGCTAAACCCTGCAAATGCCGAAATTCCTGAGATAAGGGATTTAATCTGATTACTTGAGCACAAGATAGCGCTGCGTAGAGAAAATTACCCTGGTCATATAATAATTTCGCCGAGGCCATATACGCGTCAATGTTATCGTGATTCAAACTGGTAGCTTGTTGATAGGCAATTTTAGCTGATTCAAAATCGCTTAACTGCTCATAGGTCTGACCAGCCAGATAGGCAAAGCCACTTTGTCGGGGATATTTTTTTTGTGCAGCTAAAACTTTAACCAACGCCGATTGATAATTTCCCTCATCCAATTCAATCCTGATTTGACGCAATAAGCGTGCTGGTTCATCAGGCTGATCTGCAGCTAGATTTTGCCGATTCGGCCGGCTAGATACTAATTCGTTTGAAATACCCGGAATAGCGGCAATTCCGTCCAGGGTTGCCTGATGGCTGGAATTCAGCAGTAATGCTTCGGTAAAAGCCTGACGCGCTTTATGGGTTTGATTCAATGCTGCGTAAAATGCACCGAGGTAATAATGGCTGTCAGCATCTCTGGGATTCTGATAGACCATCCTTAAATAAATATCTTTAGCTGCCAGCAGATCACCCTTAATCCGGTAATTTTGAGCTAACTGATGCTGTAACTTAAGATTCTCAGGTTGACTCTGGGCTTTTCGCTCCAGCTCAGCAAGTGAGACCACGGGCTTACTTTCCAGGCGTACCAGTTGTCTTTTAGGTAATTGCTCCATATTAGCAATGGCAATATTCATCTGGCGGTTGGTGGCAGATAATTCATCGGTTAGGCTATAAATGTCGGTAGCCAGCTTATTTATATTAACTGGGGGTGGTACTACCCTGGCAGCAGTTGGTTTTACTGACCGTTTAGAAGAGGATTTAGTCGGACGGGTGGTTGCTTTGCGAACCGGCTTTTTCTTCGTAGTGGTGGGCCGCTTTTTTCTAGTATTAGTGGCGGTCTTTTTGGTGGTCGGTTTTTTAGTTTGTGCTGACTTGGTTCGAGGTGGTCTTTTTTTGCTGGTAGTTGGTTTTTTGCTAGTGCTGGTTCTTTTTTGGGTTTTCTTCTCACTATCTTTTGAATTTGCCGGTGGTCTTTTACGAACCGGACGTTTTTTGGTAGACGATTGTTTTTTAGGTGGATCCTGAGCGAAGAGACCATTGGATTCAATGGGGGCTCCGCTTAGCATAATAAGCAGTACAAGTAAACGAATCAATAGTTTGTGTAACATTCCCAGCATACCTCGATATAAGAATTTACGAAATTTGCCAACATTAGAAAGCTGATTTTAAATAACTATCAATATCCAATGGGCTCTGGTCGATAATTTATATTTATTTGATTATTTTAATAAGCTCACGGAATGTCTTCTCATCAACTTTTCGCTGAAGCTCAAATAACGCCAGCTCGACAGTTGTTTTTAACCCACCAGCCGCTACAATCCGTTCAAGGCCAACAGATTTATTTTCATCAGTCCGAGAGGCCACAGCATCGGTAACCACCTGCACCTGATAGTCTTTTTGCAGCAGATCACAGGCTGTCTGATAGACACAAACATGAGTTTCGATCCCGCAAATTAATACGTTCTCGCGATTCATTTTATCAAATACACGGGTAAATTCTTGTTCACCACAACAACTGAATGTTCGTTTTGCAATCTTCTCATTATCATCCAAAACCGCAGCGATCTTTGGAACTGTAGGTCCTAATTTCTCCGGGGTTTGCTCCATCCAGATTATTGGTATATCAAACAGTTTACAACCCTTAATCAATCGGACAATATTGTCAAACAGTTGCTCTTTGTTTAGCATGATCTGAGCAAGTTTTCCCTGGACATCCACCACAATTAACACAGTTGATGATTTATTCAGCAAATCGATTCCTTCCGAGTATTAGAAAATTTATGATTGAATTACTGAAATACATATTGTTTTACAATCTGCCACAAATTCACTGCTTTTTCCGTGTTTACCAGCGCAGCACCGAAAACGGTATAACATTGTTGAGGTTTAAATGCGGTAACAATTCTTTCCCTATTAACAGGTGCAACCTGTTTATATATCAAACTGATATGGGGTGAAAAGGTATATTCTGATTTTCGATTTACCCGCTGGTTGAAATCCTGATTCATTTGAGACAACCGGGGATGAATCATTAATTGGATAAAGACAGTTTTCCATAAATCAGCACTTTGTTTCACAGAACTGCTATATACTTTGAATGGTTTAGCATCTTCAAACACTGCCGTGCCAATTTCAGAAATGCTGGTTACATCTCCAATGATGGGGCTATATATCGTGATATGAGGTTTAAAAACCGGAGCATTATATTGCTCAGCTAATTTTTCAATCGACCTTGTTAGCTGATATTCATCTTCTGGCTTCATCGTCAGCCAGACAGAAATTTTCATAGGCTAGTATCCAAATTATTATCAAGATGTTACTTTGCTCATTTCAACCGCACATAATTTACAGAGATAAACCAAACCTTTTATTGTATCCTGGGAATATATTTTGAATAACCCACTCAATTCATAACTCAATCCGCCTTGGACAAGAGGGTAAAGTTGCTTCTTTTTCTACATCCAGAATTGCTGGATCAATGCACTCTTTTGGATCGCAACAAGTATTGCATACCCGCTTAAACGCTCGAACCTTCATAAGTTTAATATGAGGTGCAAGAAAGTTATCTTTTGTCGGTTCCTCCCGCAAGAGATCGGTGCTGAGATACTTTTTATTATCGTCCGGAAAAACGGTAACCACAACCGAATCCAAACCTAACTCATCCTGAACCATTAAAGCACCCAGAAAATTAGCTCCTGATGAGATGCCCACCCCCATTCCAAGCTCTTCAGCAAGTTTCTGTGCCATCAAGATCGCATCACCGTCATCTACACTGACTACGTCATCCAAACCTTCCAAGTCCAAAATAGGTGGGATAAACTCATCAGATATCCCTTGGATGCGGTGCTTACCCACCTTACGACCCGTCGACAAGGTTGGAGAATTGGCCGGTTCGAGAGGACGAATCTCAATGGAAGGATACTGTTCCCTGAGAAAACGTCCCGCTCCCATTATAGTGCCGCCAGTTCCAACTCCGGCAACTAAGGCGTCAGGATAAAGTGAGCGAAATCTCAACTGCCACCAAATCTCGGGTCCAGTGGTTCGGTAATGGGCTTCAATATTGTCTTCATTTGAGAACTGCCGGGGAAGAAAAGCTCCTTCTATCATTTCAGCCAACTCCTCAGCACGCCGGATACTACCAAGGAACCCCCCTCTTTCCCTACTCACAAGTACAATCTCGGCACCGAGGCAGCGAATTAAATTAATTCGCTCTTCGCTCATCCAGCTTGGCATAAATATTGTCACAGGATGTCCCAGTGCCCGACCGATTGCCGCAAAAGATATGCCTGTATTACCGCTTGTAGCTTCAATAATCAGATCGCCCTCACTGAGGATACCTCGTTCGTAACCCTGCTCTAAAATATGGAAGGCCATTCGATCCTTGATGCTGCCAGTCATATTCAGGTTTTCGGCTTTAGCGTAAAGCGTGCGCCGGTTCCCTTTCAACATGAAATCGATTGCAAGTAAGGGCGTGTTACCAATTAAACTCGATAATCCACGAATCCGATCTTGGTTATCACTCCCCACCGCAAATCCCCTGTTCACGATAAATGAAGTGAAATGATCGGCATGCCCGCGTTGTTTTGACCGCCTTCATGACTATTTAATTTAAAACTAAATAAAATAAGAGCGAACAGCAGTCTACTTCAACAGTACCATTCATCTACGCTTCACTACGATGAATATATCTTCCTCATTTCAACAGCACCATCTTTCGGATTGCCGAATATTTCCCGGCCTCTACGGCATAAAAATACATCCCGGCGCTGACCAGCTTACCAGAAGCAGTGCGGCCATCCCAGCGGGTTGACTTGTACCCGGCATTCTGATAATCATCAACCAGAACAATTACTTGCTGGCCCAGGATATTGTAAATGGTAAGCTTGACGTGAGAATCCATTGGCAGATTATATCGAATGGTCGTCACTGGGTTAAATGGATTGGGATAGTTCAGATGAAGTGCGAAACCATCGGAAAGAATTGTTGTCTGATCAAGTCTCAACTCCGGCAGATTGTAACTCACACCATTGATTACAACCGAATCACCACCGGTACCAAATACTTGAACGGAATCCAATCCAGTGGTGGATGAATCCAGACTAATTACGAGGAAATTCGCCTGGGTCATGATTGAAGGAACCGGCAAACCATTAATCAACTGGGAAGCGATATTGATTGTGCTGTTATTCAATTGAGTCAATATTAGTTCATATCGATTATAGCTCAACTCGGTACGGTCGACTAACAGACAGTTGAATCCATTCGATGATAAGGAATAAATTTCGGGCATGGAATCCTCAAAGGGAAAGAAGACGCTCAAATAGTGCGTATCGATTCCTTTTTTCACCGCCTTTAGCATGCTGTGACTTGCCAGGTTGCTTAGTCCATAGCCATCAGCGTGTTGGCTGGAATCAACCAGCAGAGAATCCAGGCTACCAAGTGCGGTTACATATATCAGCAGGTTAGCATCCTCCCGATTAACGATCCCACCGTTTGGCAGTGCCTGAAATGATCCTTCAGTATCACCGCCCCCGTTAACATGTAACAACCAGGTATATTGCAGACTGTCAGCATTCTGATTATCGACACGATCAGTCATGATGAAATAACTCTGGTCCACAAAGCTGATTGACCGGGTAAAGTCGACAGCCGTGTCATCGTTTTCATCCATTAGCCAGACCTCCTGCCCCGGCATGGTTTCAAAATCGGGATACCGGTCGTAGGCCTGCCCGTAGCTGGATTCCAGCTCGATGTAGCTGAAATAGCCGTCATCGTACTGGTTACGGAAGTATCCATCAACGGGACTGGCATCGCCCACGGAATAAATGACAATTGAACTATCGACTGCCATTGTGGGTCCCGATGGTGGACAGGAGCCAAAACCATTCACTAAAATTGTATTATGATTTTCCGGTTTGTTTACCGTATAGCGATCATCCCACCCCCCATACCCGGCATCAAAGACCAATAATTTCCCTTTGTAACCAATCATGAAATGATTCAGGTCAGCCTGATCATGAGCGGCGGCGGCCTGGCGTGTGATTCCCTGTTTGCCAATCAAATGTAGATAGATTGCTTCGGTTGACCAGTCACTACGCATGACAATGCTGCCGGCTTCCGGCAGATATTGTATTTGCCCCCATTCTGCCGGACTGGTAACCTCGGTTCCGTTACCGGCACAAATATAGTCTGCACGCAAGCTTCCTAAATACTGAAATAGAATGTATTCCTTAGTGATCGCGCTGGTATAAGAATCGAAGGTCCACGAATATTCACTGCTTAATATTGCCAATTCAGGAAAATAAATATTTAGGGGACTATCTTCAATCGCTGGTAAGCGTCCTTCCGGCAGCCTGATTTTGCCGATCCAATCATAGATTAGCTGGTAACGCTGATCAAACCATGGTGATCGCAATTGAATATCAATCAGCGAAGCGTCATCAGGGTAAAAATCACCAAGCGAATCATTAGAATAAGTCTCCAGCCAATCACCGTTAAAATTGCGCATGGCAACGAAAAACGGGATCAGCCTGCTCCAGGCATAGCGCAGGTAGACCGGTCCTTCGCCATAGCCACCATCGGCATCAATTTGACGGAAACCATCCTCGGCCTCAGCTGGATCAGCAAACAGGACCCATTCGATAATAACCATGGCGGCGTTGATCCAATCCGTGGCATTTTCATTCTGATTCAGTGTAACGGCCACCGTACCCAGGGCCCCGGCCAGCATCAATTTATGGTTATTGCGCTGGAGAAAATGCTGAGCTATGAAAGGATGTGCGGAATAATGATTTAAAAGATTGCTGGCAAAACCAGCGATTCGTGTTTCGATTACACTATCAGGTGCTACCCCGGCACCCAGCAATAAATCATAAGCCTGGCAATAATAAATCAATTCCTGCGAACGATGCTGCCAGTTATCGATATAGGGAGCCAATGTGTACATGTTCAGGATATTATCAGGACCATTAACGGTCGGATCGAGATTTTCTAGATAGTCCTGGGCTTGAGCGCGATATTGATCTCTGATCCAGGGATTGGTGCCGTTGGTACTGTCATTCAGATCAATAATGCCGTTATCCTGCTTATTAACGGCATACACAAAAGCAGCTTCCTTGGCGACCCGGGAACGCAGATCGGTACTGGTGCGGGGATTTGCTATTGTGTTTTCGGTGGCCGCAACCGGTCGCCGACCATTGGTATATATACTTGAGAAACTACTATAGTCGTTATACCATAGATTTGAATAAGGTGGTTCGCTCACCCTGGATCTAACAGCATTTAAGTCAACTCCAGTAAGTAGAACACGGGGCCGGTGATTTATATCAGGATGCCAGGGACTGGCATGAATCGCTCCTGAGATCAATAAAATAAATCTGCATAAGATGAGAGACTTTTTCAAAATTCGCCTTTTGTAATTTTTTCCACAATAGTCTACTTCAACAACACCATCCATCTACAACCGATAAATATCGGGACTACCAGTCTACAGCAACAGGGCTTCGACCATGCAAGCGATGGATAAATCTTCCTCATTTTAGTAACACCATTTTCCGAATTGCCGAATACTGGCTGGCCTCAATTGAATAGAAGTACATTCCGGTGCCGACCATCTTACCAGATGTAGTGCGGCCGTGCCAGCGGATCGACTTGTAC
>JABMPO010000391.1 GCA_013203015.1 Fidelibacterota bacterium | reverse complement strand
TTTCGATAAGGATAATCCATTATAGTGTGCGTCATTTATTCTAAAATCATATCATCAGGTATTGCCAATTAATGAAAAAGAAATAGCTGTCTTATATTACCTGGTTGCAGCCAGACTCTGTATCAGCGTCTGTAATTCTTCCCATTCCAGAAAAATTAATTCCGCTAATAAATATGCATTTGTAAGTGAAAACCAGGCCTGGGCTTTACTTCAACAGTGGCTGAGGATTAATCCCATTGCAGCCGAGAACAGTTTTCGCTCAGCCATCGGCCTGCCTGTTGAGATACCGCAATCGGTTGATAGCTTGATCAAGGCCAGGCACAAGGTTATCAGTCCGATCCTTGCCTTGAGTTATTCCAGGCCGATCCATATGACCAAAGCGGCCTTTCAATATATGTACGATGCCTGTGGTAACACCTATTTGGACGCCTATAATAATATCCCCCATGTCGGGCATTCGCACCCACAGGTGGTTGCCGCCGCTCAAGGCCAAATAGCAAAACTGAATACTAACACCCGCTATCTTTACGATTTATTAACTGAATATGCCGAGCGATTATTAGCCAGATTCCCAGACTCACTTAACAAAGTATATTTTGTTAATTCAGGCAGCGCAGCCAGTGATTTAGCTATCAGATTGGCTCGAGCCCATACCGGCTTTAAAAATCTGATGGTGATAGAACATGGTTATCACGGAAATACCCAGATGGGAGTGGATATCAGTGACTATAAATTCGGCGCTAAAGCGGGACCGGGACAGAAAGACCATATCCTGAAAGCTGCCATCCCGGATACTTACCGGGGGAAATATAATGCTGACAATGCCGGAAAAATGTATGCCCGGGAGGCCATTGAACAGGTCAAGCATTCGGATTCACCAGTTGCCGCGTTTATCAGCGAACCCATCCTGGGTTGTGCCGGACAGGTTCCATTGGCTCAAGGCTACCTGAAAGAAATCTATCCGGCGATCAGGAAACAGGGCGGTGTTTGTATCAGTGATGAAGTACAAACCGGTTTTGGGCGTTTGGGAGAATATTTCTGGGGCTATGAAGCACAGGCAGTCGTGCCTGATATTATAATTCTTGGAAAACCAATGGGTAATGGTCACCCCCTGGGGGCGGTGATAACCACAACCGAGATCGCGGAGTCATTTGGCAAAGGCGTTGAATTCTTCAGTTCATTTGGCGGAAACCCGGTGTCGTGCGCCATTGGGTTAGCCGTATTAGCTGTAATTGAAGCAGAAAATTTGCCGGAAAACACTCGACTGGTAGGCGAATTTTATAAAGCGCAGTTTATCAATCTTCAAAATGAATTCCCCTGCATTGGCGATGTGAGAGGCACCGGTTTATTTATTGGAGTAGAAATAGTAAAAAACAATGACAGTCTGGAACCGGATAGCGTTTTAGCTAATCTGATCAAAAACGAACTTAGAAACAGGCACATACTGATCAGTACCGATGGACCTTTTGACAGTGTTCTTAAAACCAAGCCGCCGCTCTGTTTTACTAAAGCGAACGCTCAGCAAGTAACCGATCAGATTTATGGAATACTTAAAAAACTCAACTGAGGATAAATACATGCCGAAAATAGGAATTATAGTAATCGTTAACGCCTGCATCTGGGGATTTGTAATGATCATGTGTTCCATTACTTTGAAAGGCACGGGAGCCTACCAGGAAATACAGCTTATCCTTGCTGGCGGCGCCGCTGCCTCACTGGTGCTCACTGGTGGTCTGGGAGTTAAAAAGAAGCCTAAGAAATAGGCCAACCTCGTTTATCCCAAAACCTTGCGAAGAAGAATACAGAAATCATTTGACTAACGGTAATTATGTAGAGGATGATATAGCGTTTGCCAATTCTTGATTTGTTGCTCCTAACGCGAGCAATGAACGAATAATGAGATCGAGTGAAACTGTAGGATCACCGACTTCCATCTTGGCAACTCTAGATTGGCTGGAATGAATCAGCCTGGCTAATTGATGCTGTGTCATATGCTGCTCATTTCGCAGCTTACGTAGATTTTCACTCAAACTGATTTTAAGATCCAGGTATTTTGATTCTTCAGGTGTTAATCCAAGAAAATCATCGGCTGAACCAACTTTCCACCCTCTTTTCTCTAATCGCTCTTTTTTTTCTTTACGCATTGATATAGTCCTTAAGTCTTTTTTTACAAATCGCAATAACTTGTTTAGGCGTTTGCGTTGTCTTTTTCTTGAATACTTCGAGAATTATTATGGCATCTTGGTCGACTCTGTAAACTAATCTCCAGGTAGCGACTTTGTCGATTATTCTCAATTCATGACAGCTCGACCCAATTATTGGCATGGGTCGTGAGTGCGGCAAACTAAGTGATTCACCTTTTTGGAGCAATCTCAACAGATATCCTACCTCAAGCCGGGCAGCATCAGAAAACGGAGGTGTTTTTACTTCTCCATGCAACCAAACAAGTGGTTTGTCCTTACTTTTCATCAAAGATAATTTATGTCATATCTGACATACTTCCAATCTTTTATCCAATACAGTTGAAAAACACGGCGCGGTGGTTCCAGAATAATTGATGGAGAGCGAGATTGAGAATTTGGGATGGACTATTAGCGGAAGAGCTCGGGATTATAGGATAAAAACGCCTTATTTTTGTTCACAAAATCAACCTATAATAGTTTTCTAAATTCATTTCAAACAACCCTTAAACGTGGTAAATTCCATCAAACGAATCTGAATTATGAACTGGGCTGTACGGTGGGGATGGGGTTTTAATATACAAATTAGAACCAAATCTAAGATTATTAAAAAAATAAAACATGATTAAATAAAATCAGATTATAAAAAGGAAAATGAAATGAAAGAAGTAAAGTTCTCTATTAATCCATTTTCTCCAAACATTGAAATTGTCGAGAATTTTGCAATGAAAATTCATGTGCCATATTCAGATTCAAGTGTAGTTATAAAGATTGATCCAAACATTCAACATTATACGGAAAATAATGATCAACCTGGTGCTCAAGTTAAACAAGTCATGGTAACAACTGAGACGGCAGATACTAAAACTTTAGACTTCAATTTTACAGACAAGAATGTTAAAACTATAGAAATTGATGAACGAATATTTGAAATTAAACTTTTAGAAATAGGTGATGAAAATGTTAAAGGGATAAAAGGTCAGAAATTCAAATATTTCAAATTCAACATTGATGAAAAATAACCCAAATGAATAAATGCTATATTTAACGCCGGTTTCAGAATAAGTATGAAAAGAAGTGGGCGTAAAGTACAAGTGTGAAATTAGACAAACTCAATAAACAATATAACGGTTTGACAAATACGTGTATTGAAAAGCCTGCCATCTTTTAGCCCAACCGTTAACGAGAATTAGAAAACATGACATCAACAGAAGATTTGCAGAATCAACTCAAAGAGACTTTAGCCTTGTCACGTGAATTTCGGGATCTATATGAATCAAACGAGCAAGCTGTTAGAGACCAACTAATAAATCCGGTATTAAATAAATTAGGCTGGAAAACATCTGACCCACGATTTGTTAGACCTAATGACACTAACAAGGACGGAAAAATACCCGACTATACACTTAGAAAAAAAGGTAAAGACATTCTTATTGTAGAGGCGAAAAATATAAGTGTAGAAGTGAATGATGAAAAAATATTATCCCAATTAGCAGGATACTGTTACTCCATGAACCTCGGATTTGATTTTGGAATTTTATCAAATGGGACAAAATGGCTACTATTTAACACCTTCGAAAGAAATCCGGCTGAAAGAACAGTGTGGATTGCTGACCTTGAAACTGAAAGTATTCAGGAAGTAAGCAGAAAATTAAGTTCCTTCTCATACGACAATATCGAGCAGTTGAAATATCTGATTGAAACATCCAAGAATTTAGAAGCTACCTGGGACTCTTTGGTTAATTCTCCAAAAGACATAATTAACCTACTTTCTGCCGAGGTTCAAAAAGTTTTCAAAAAGAGATTTCCAAGGGTGAACATTTCAAAGCATAAAATCGATGAATTTGTTAGTGCCAAACTCAATGAACTATTTGATAATTTTTCTGTAATGGAAATCGAACCAATTAAAAAACACACTGAAAAAATAAAAAGCCAAGAACCTAGCCAGTTCGAAGAAGTTCAGGAGTTTATTACTCGTTCTTCTCGTAAAAAAATTAAAGTTACATTTCCTGATGAAACTATCGTTTTTAATAGAAATGTAGGAATGACATTTGTTGAATCGATTATGAAAATAGGATTGGAAAATGTTAAGTCGTTAAATCTTTTTGAGTGTGGTTCTCCGCTAATTGCCGATAAAGTGCAAACATATGTAGATAGAAATGGGAACCTAAGAGACTACAATCATTACGAAGTTTCGCCTACATGCTTTATTATGACTAATACAAGTACCGAAAGAAAATCTAGTATTTTGAACGAAATCAATAACAATTTGAATTTGCAATTACGCATCGAGTATGTGTAACTAAATAATAGAGCATAACGCTGCAATGATATTTACGGTCTGATCAATCTAGCCGATTCTTTTCCGATCTTCATTTTACAAAACACTACCAGACAAATTACCGAAACCGTAATTGCTGGCAAGCTTCATCTTACTAAATAACACCAAACAGATTACTGAAACTGTAATTGCCGGCAGGACCTCGTTGATGCTACTAGTTAAAGACACCGGTAGCCCCACTTCCTTCCATAATAACGTTGTCATTGTTCCAGCCACTATCGATGCGACAGCCCCGGCTTTGGTGGCTCCTTTCCAGAAAAAGGCCGCGAACAAGGCCGGCGTGATAGCGGCGCCATAGATCGTGTAAGCATATAACGCTTTCTCGAAAAAGCCTGCCGATTCGGAAAAGCCCCGGGAGACCAGGTAGGCCAGAATTCCCAATCCCAGTACCACCAGCCGGCTCAGGAGTACAATCTTTTTCTCATTAGCCTTGGGATTAATATATTGCAGATAAACATCCCGGATCAGTGTGGTGGCCGGCACCAGCAGGTAAGAATCGGCGGTGGAAATGATTATCCCAACAATTGTAGTCAGCATGATGGCGCCCAAGAAAATCGGCAGGAATTGATGGGCGGCGTAAATCAATACATGCTTCCCCACTTCCGCATCGGGAATCAGGCTGGAGCTGACCCAGGCCGAGGCGATGATCAGCAGTTCGATAACCAGCACAGCCACCACCAGAAAGTTTGTTGCCTTGGTGGCACTTTTCGCGTCCCTGGCAGCCGAAAAACGCTGGTACATATTGGCATCGCCCAGTACCAGTAAAAAGGGCGGCAGACAGAAATTCAGAATGTCCAACCCCGAATATACCCCGAAAAACTGCATGTGCTGGGGCTTGCCCATGGCCAGAAAAGAGGCTTCCATTCCCGTCCAGCCACCGGCCTTGATCCATAAAATCGGAAAAGCAATTACCAGTGACACGGTCATTATGATTCCATTTGCCACGTCCGTATAGGCAACGCTCACCAGTCCCGCCAGCATGGTGTAAGCGATAATAAATATTGCAGCAACTATCGTTGCCGTCTGGGCATTGATCAGGGACACTCCGGTTTCCGGATTCCGCAGCACGGTTTCGATCACAGCCCCGCCAGCATTGTACTGGTAACTGACGATTACGAGATAAGCCATCACCAGGGCGATCACCGACAACAGGCGCGCAGTTTGCCCGTAGCGTTCTCCCAGAATCTCGGGAACGGTATATTTCCCAAAGCTGCGTACTCGTCCGGCAATTCGTGTCAGGATCAGAATTCCCAGTGTACCACCAATGGGCAGGATCAGAGCCGCCATCCCGGTTTCGAAAGTTTTTCCCGCATTGCCAAGAATTGACCCGGTGCCAATCCAGGTTGCCAGCATGGTACCCACTAAAATCCAGGGCGTCAGCTTCCGTCCGGCGACGGCAAAATCCGACTGGGTTTTGATTTTAGTGGATTTATAAACACCGACACCAATCAAAGTGAACAAGTAGACTGCTATTACAATCAGGTATATCATCTATGGTAATCCCTGGAATTAAGAATGGGCGGAATATAAATGGTATAAAATCTCAGGGCAAGCCCTGGAACCTTTTTACGAATTATACCTCCAGGAATTAAACCACGGCTTACTCGTCCACCGCCTGCCTGACGTAGTTAAGCGTAGTCAGGTAGTTCCCATGTCTATTGGGACGAAGGTGGATTTAAGCTGGGCGACCCCTGCGCCCAACCGGATTGTGCTAATTGATTTATTGAAACCTATTCTCATTTAATTAGTTGACTGGTGGGCGGGGAGAAATCTTGAACATTATCCGGACTTATATTAGCCATGATTATTAAACCCATCCAGGCCCTGTTGCTAACAGCAGTAATTACATCCTGCTCAACATCGGAGCAACCAGCCAGCGATAAAAAGGCCACCATGAATCACCTACAAAATGAACAAAGCCCCTACCTACTGCAACATGCTGATAACCCAGTGGATTGGTATCCCTGGGGTGCCGAAGCCTTTGACCAGGCTCAGCGCTTAAACCGCCCCATCTTTCTCTCAATCGGCTACTCAACCTGTCACTGGTGCCACGTGATGGAACATGAGTCATTCGAGGATGAAACTGTGGCCAAACTGCTGAATGAAAATTTCGTAGCAATCAAAGTCGACCGGGAAGAATTACCGGAAATCGACCACCTCTACATGACCGTCTGCCAAACCATGACCGGTAGCGGCGGCTGGCCCCTGACGATAATAATGACCCCGGATAAAGAACCCTTTTTCGCTGGTACTTATTTCCCCCGCAGCGCCCGCTTCGGTCGGACCGGGATGCTGGAATTATTGCCGGCAATTAGCGATGCCTGGAATAACCGCCAGGTTGATATTCAGAAGTCGGTGGCACAGATCAAAAACCATTTAACGCAAATTATACCCCAAAAATTAGGCACTGCTTTGACCCCGGAAATCCATGACCAAACCATGGAATTTTTCAGAAACCGGTTCGATGAAAAACTGGGCGGATTTGGCAGCGCACCAAAATTTCCTTCGCCCCACAACCTGCTCTATTTAATGCGCTACTATCATTTCAGTAATGACAGCGCCGCTTTGGCAATGGTCGAAAAAACCCTGCAGGCAATTCGATACGGGGGTATTTATGATCACCTGGGTTTTGGAGTTCACCGCTATTCCACCGATAGTAAATGGCTCGTTCCCCATTTCGAGAAAATGTTATACGATCAGGCAATGTTGACGCTGGCTTATCTGGAAATTTATCAGATCACCGGTAATCAATTTTATGCTGAAACCGCCCGCGAAATTTTGGCCTATGTCACCCGTGATATGACCGATCAAAATGGCGGGTTCTATTCGGCCGAAGATGCCGACAGCGAAGGTGAAGAAGGTAAATTTTATGTCTGGACCCGGTCAGAAATAATAGACATTCTGGGAGTAGAGTCTCGTAGCAAATTCTGTCAATTATTAAATATTAAAACCGATGGAAATTTCCGCAACGAAGGCGGCGAATCCGAGTCACCCGTAAATATACCCCATTTGACACTGGGAGCAAATATCGGCAAAGATGATCTGCATTTAATCGCTAATGCCCGGTCTCAACTGTTAGCAGTTCGCAATCAAAGAATCCGCCCTTTTAAAGATGACAAAATTCTGACGGACTGGAATGGTTTGATGATTGCCGCTTTTGCGAAAGCAGCCGTGATCCTGGCCGACCCCCAATATGTCAAGATTGCCGCCACCGCAGCCGGATTCATTAAAGCTAATCTGAACAAGTCGAAT
>JABMPO010000060.1 GCA_013203015.1 Fidelibacterota bacterium | reverse complement strand
TTAGCGCACACACGCTTTCCAAGCGTGCGCCTTCAGCCGCTCGGCCACCTCTCCGAAAAACTTTTTGTCGTCAATAAAAGCTGCAAATTGAAAAGGAAGAAAATCAAGAGAGAAAAAATTTCTCACTTTTTTCTCACAGCTTTTTGATTATGGAAATAACATGTGCAAATGTCCGAAATTATTTGGTTAAATCGATATTTCCGGCATCAAAGTTACCTACATAATGGGAACGTGCAAACCATGAAAATGACGAACAAGGAGTCACAATAATGGCAAAAGTCTCAAGAGTATCTGACAAAAAAGCATCAGTGAAAAAATTAAGCGCAAAACCGGGGTGCCATTTATACGAAAAACATTACAAAGATGAATTTGGTAGAAAAAAAAGAGTATGGGCTTATTTAACACCTAAAGAGGCAAAAAGAGTTGAGATTGAATTGAATTACTTTGAGATACAAATGGAGAATAACCTAATTCAATCTCTCCGAGAAGAAAAACAATTTTCTGAGATAGTAATAATATACATAGATAATAAACGACAACGGGATTGGAATTCAGACCGATCAGTTCAGGTATTTCAGAATACAATCAAATGGCTATATAAATACTCACCCATTACTAAGGATACGCCTCTTGGAAAAGTAAAATTTCAATGGTTAGAAGGATTTATATATATAAAACTTAAGAAGGGAAATAAAAAAGTTACCGTTAATCAGAATATTCGTGATTTGAAGACATTCTTTAATTGGTTAGTTGATAATCGCTATTTATATAACAACCCAATGCAACATATTAAACTTTTAAGAATTCCGAAAAACCAGAGATCAAAACCGCCAATGGTACTTGAAGATTTTAAGAGGTTATTGTCAATGATTCACAACAGTAATGATATTTTCGCAGAAGATTTCCTTATATTTGTCGCATCGACAGGACGCAGAGTATCCGAGCTACTCCCTCCACAATTTACTTGGCATAATTATAATGAAAATGAAGTTGTATTCTATCCCTTAAAACGTGGTCAAGATGAAATACGTATATCGTTTCTCGGCGATGATAATCATCCTTTGAAGAAAATTTTAATTAGACGGAAAAAAGAAGGACTATCTGCGCCATTCCCATATACGCGTCATCAAGTATACAAACGAATTGTTAATAGATATTTTCCAAAAGCATGTCTAAAAGGATATTCTTTTATGAGTATAAGAAAGATGGTAGCAACTGAAATAGAGAATGTTTATGATGCTTCATCTCTTCTGGGACACACCACCACAAGAACTACTGAGACCTTTTACAAACGCCCAAAAATGGAACGCTTATCTAAGATCGTTAATGAATTTGCGATTGATCTAATAGTCTAAATTTAATTGTTTTACATATAATATAATAATAGATTAATGCATACATAATTGTGCAATTAGGAGGATTACAGTGGATACTTTATCTGTTAGTGAAGTTGTTGATCTATCAAAAACTATTATCGATGCTCAATCCAATTTATTCTCAAATCACGCTAATTATTTGATGTGGATAATAAGCTTGTTTGTCGTTCTTGCAGGTGCTTGGAATATTTATATATCAAAACGGGGTATAAATAAAGCAGTCACTAAAGAGATTGCAAAACATAAGGATGAATTAGTAAAACAGTTAAATATCACAATAAAATCCAACGTTGATGAAATGTCTCACAAAATCGAAAGAAAAATGAACATTAATGCAGGTGAAATCAGCCGGGCAATGGCTATTACTTGTGTTACTGATGATGATCACTACGCAGCTATAGGTCATTTGATGAGCGCAATAAATTATTATTTGCAATCTGATGAACAACATCTGGTACGGATTACTTTTGATAGTCTATTAGAGGCATTATCTATTACAGAGGTTCAAGATAAGCTTATTTCTGAGGGGTACGCATATTTTAATAAAGAAGAATTAATTGAAACATTAGATTTGCTGCCAGATTATTTCTTATCTGATGTACAGGTCATCCGAAAAATTATTGCACGTATCTCAAAGGAATCAGGTGATTAAAATTCCTTGATAAGCAATATGAAATCAAAGCTATAGGTGCACCGAATTTCCAAGCGTGCGCCTTCAGCCGCTCGGCCACCTCTCCTACAAAATATTTTAATTAATAAATAATTAGGCTTTGGTTGGTTCTACTGCTTCAGCTGCAACTTCGGGCTCTGCGACAGGTTCTTCGATTGCTGCTTCAGCTACAGGTTCTTCGATTATTGCTTCATCAGCTTTTTCTTCAACCTTAGCTGCTTTATTGGGCGCCGCTGTTTCTGGTTGTTGCACGGGAATTTTTTCCGGTTCGGGGTTCAATTCCCGGTGGGTTCTTTTTAGAGCCGCTTCAACCGTCTCACCATCATTTATTTTCAGGATCTGATCCTGGAAACGGTAAAAACCAGATTTTTCTGATCGCACACTCTTGACATATTTGACGAGTGTAAATTCTCTTTTTTCACGACCCCTGCCATGTTTTTGGGCGAATCCGCCTACCTTCTTTGCCATTATAAATCCTTTTTCTACAAAATTTCTTACGAATATAGCCGGAGAATTTAATGGAAGATAAATTCAATACAAAAACCGAAATTATATTTTTTAATAAATTTATTAATTATTTGTCAATCGGACGAAAAAGTACATTCTCCAGAATCACCGGATCACTGGGATTGCCAGCCACGTCAACACCGCTGATTACTACCCGATACATATTACCAGGCAGCAACTGCGGCATATCTGAAAGCAGCAGGTTAATTTTTTCGCCGGCAGCCAACTCTTCTCTGGTCAATCTGGCGGTTAATGGTGCAACAGGAATAGCTCCCGAATACGTTTCCCAGCGATACACGGCACTACCCATCTCCTCACTGAAAATAAATGAAACCGACTTGTTTTCCATTACTCCGTCCGAATAGGGAAAAATGGAAGTTATCAGGGGCGGAGTAATATCAAATACCATTCCGGAAATGGAAATCACTTCAGATACATTGCCATATAAATCAATAGCTTTGATTTGCAGCTGGTAAGTCATTTCATCCAATAGTTCTGTTGAATCAGATAATAAATAGCTAATACTGTCTGGTGTAGCAGGAGATTCCAAATCCACAATTTTTTTCAGGCTATCGCCATTTTCAGAAATCCAGATAAATTCTGCAGAATGTAAATCTTCATTACTTTGAAATTGTACGTCAGAATTACTAATCCGACTACCCTGCTGTGGGATCATAACAGTAATTGCCGGTGGTTGACTATCAAAACGTATACCCTGGTATGGTGCTGATACCGCCCAGTTACCGGCCTGGTCGCGGCCATGCAGTTCGGCGCTATAAACCAAGGTGCTGTCTAATGCTTCCAGTTCGGTCGGCACGAATAAACTATCTTTCCGGATACTTAATTCGGCTACGGTAAAAGGAACGGCCACTATTCCCGCTAAACTTTCAAATTTTAGTACAGCTTGCATTAGCGATTCACTTGTTAAATAACTGATTTGAGGTCGCAGAGAATTTGCAACTACCGTCAGGGTAATATCAGGTGGAGTTTTATCAAACCAGACCGAATCAATACTTACCGGAATCACCGGATTGCCACGGGTAGTAACCCCTGTGAAAGTAATCCTGTAACAGGCATTCTCGATCAAGCTCGGGGCAAATGAATAATCGGTCTGGTGGGTTCCGGCGATCAATTCAACACCATATGGATTGTAGACGTGGGACCCCAACACATCCTCAGTCCCTGCGATCCAATCCCAGGAAAAACTACCCTCAGAAATATCGGTGTAGAGTTGATATGAAATATTGGCAGCATTAATTGCTGTGGATTTCCAGGGATTAATTATCTCAATCGCTTCTTCCTGCCCCTCCGAATTTAATCTGATGTCGCGAACGACATGCCCATAACGGTCTAATTCCACCATTCGGGTAACACCTGATGTTTGGTTTGTGATCACGCGCCATTCCCGAACGACATAATTAGTTTCAACATTGCGCCAGATCTGAGAAGCTAATTCACTGCCGGACGACAATTTGTATTCGATAATCCCCAACAGTTTTCCTCCGGCGTTGAAAAAACGACAGGAATCAATTTTTCCACCGCTATAAGACTGAATTGTGTAACGATCATCCCAACCAACCGAGATATTAGTTTCCAGAGAATATTCCGCAAACAACAACGATAAAGAATCACCCCCATAAATAGTCCATTCTATCAAATCACTCGTCGTGTTATAAGTCTTTATTTCGGATAGTTCATTGGTTTCGTTATGGTAGCTAAAATTTTGGGTTAATATTGTTGTGCCGAAAGAATCGTACCATATTTTTTTAGTAACGTGCTGTAAATTATCATATTCAACTTTGATAAACGGTACTGCTGAAATCTCCGTCAGGTTTGTTGAGTAGTCACTGATAAAATCAATTTCATTGAGAAAATATCTGGTTGTTGCAGATTGTTGGGCAAAACCAAAATGGAAAGCTGTGGTACATATACAAATCAGAAGTAAAAATTTAGATGATCGGGATTGACCGGCCAGGTCAAACATTGCTGAACCCGGTCTTATTATTTCTTTGCTTCCAGTTCCTGTTTGCGCCATTTTTCACGAGCAAATTTGCGCATATCAGCCACTGAATCAAATTCATCAACGATTTCCGCACCTAACAGCGTTTCAACCGCATCTTCCAAAGAAATAATGCCTTCAGTCCCACCAAACTCATCTTTTACAATAAAAATATGTTCCTGTTTCTTGATGAACTTATCCAGTATCGATGCAACCGATTCATCTACAAGAACAGTATCGACGTCGGTCATAAATGATTCCATCGAGGCTGAAAAATCATCCTCGGAAAATTTTGTCTGCAAATCATAGCGATGAATGATACCGACGATATCGTCCAGGTTATTGGTATAAATCGGAATCCGTGAAAACCGGATATCTTCGTGGGCTTCCATCACTTCTCCAACGGTCTGATCTTTCTGGAAGGCAAATATGACCGAACGGGGTGTCAATACTTCTTCTGCATCAATTTTATTGAGCTTAAGTATATTCTCAATTAAATGGGTTTCTTTTTCCTGGATTGTCCCCTCACTCTCACCGATTTCTGCCATTATCACCATTTCTTCCCTGGTAATCAATTGATCCGGTTTTTTAGGGGTCAAAAATCGACTGATCAATTCCAGCAAAATAACAAAGGGATAAGTTATATAAATCAATCCATTGATGGAAATAGCTGAGAAACCGGAAAGTCTTTTCCAGTAAACTGCACCTAAAGTTTTTGGTATGATTTCAGAAAAGATCAGAATGGAAAGAGTTAATATAACCGAAAATAAAGCGACCCATTTATTACCATATACTATTAATACCTGCGCACCAACTCCAGCTGCGCCAACCGTATGAGCAATTGTATTCAAGGTTAAGATGGCTGCCAAAGGCCGACTTATCTTATCTTTCAATATTTTTAGTCGAAAACCAGCTTTATTTTCTTCCTTGATGAGTTTAGCGATATGGGTGTGATTAACACTGAGCAATACTGACTCCAGCAAGGAGCACAAAAAGGAAATAATCAGCGCGAAGCTGAAATAAATTATGAGGGCGGTCATCGTCCGACGGTAATTCCAATCATTACTGAAAGTTAATAAAATAATCTGTATTAATTACATACCATTTAATCGAAAATGGCAGTGAAATCAGACTTGAGTATTTTTTTCGGCATCTTTATCAAGTGCTGAAAAGAAGCTGTCATAGGAAGCTTTCTGCAATTCTTTATCCCGACGATTTTCTTCCATCTGCAATATCTCATTTACTAAACTCTTATAATCCTTGGCGCCATAACTCCTCGCGAGATATTCAAAAATTGTCAGGCCGAGACTAGGTGATTCGGCCAATGATACGTTGTCACGGATATAGGTTTTAAAAACCCGGTTGCCAAATAGATCATTTATATGATTCAACATTTCCCGGTTAAGAATTTTTCGGCGGTCAGACATTGTTGCTATCACACCTGATACTTCAAGCTTGTCATTCAACCCATGTTTTTTACCCGATTCGAAAACATTCAATACTGAGGCTACACCTTTTATTGCCAACCACTCAACCTGAACCGGGATAAAAACTTCAGTCACAAATGCAAATGCATTAATAAACAGAGATCCCAGCGAGGGTGTACAATCAACAATGATATAGTCATATTTATCAACGACTGCTTCCATTTTGTTTTTCAAAGTATACTGATATTTACTGATTTTTGGTAATTCCGATTCAGCGTTGGCAAGCTGATGTTCCGATGGCAGAATATGTAATCCTCCGCGATTCAAAATCGCATCCTGAACCGGTGCCTGATCGTCTAATACATCGTAGATAGTCTTATAAAATGGCGGTGCAAAACCCAATGCAGTGGTCAGATGAGCCTGGGGATCAAGATCGATCAGTAATACTTTCCGCCCCATACGAAACAGTCCATCACCAATATTCATTGCCGAAGTTGTTTTGCCAACTCCCCCTTTTTGACTCATAATTCCTATTATTCTGGTGACTGCTTCACGTTGCATACTAAATGATACCTTGGTGCTAAGCTGTTAATCTTTCCAAAATCGTTGCAAAAACTGGCTATATAGCATTCGATATTAATACATTATAGCGATTAGTGTAAGTATCAAATGTCGGTGAATCATAACACACAATCAATAATGATTCTAACACGCACCCTTGTTTAATAAAATCAAATAATGAGGATAAAACAATCGGCACAGCCAATTCAATCGGAAATCCGTAGACTCCGGTGCTTATTGATGGGAATGCAATACTGGATATTTTTAAGCGTTTGGCAGTATTCAAACAATTAATATAACAATTACGCAAGAGCGCGGATTCATTGAGACCACCTCCTTACCAGATTGGACCAACTGTATGAAAGATGAATCGGGCATTTAAGTCATAGGCTCCGGTCACTCTTACTTCACCAGTCGGACAACTACCCAATTTTCTACACTCATCCAATAATAATGGTCCGGCTGCACGATGAATTGCGCCATCAACACCACCTCCCCCCAACAATCTATTATTTGCTGCATTTACGATTACATCAGCACTCACATTTGTAATATCCCCCTGGATTATTTTAATACAATCGTAAAATTCTAACTCGCCCAAGAATTACTATACCTATAAATCCATTACTAACCCAAGGCGCAGACCAAGTCCGGACATATTCAGCTCATCATAAATTGGAAATCCGGCTTCGGTTTTATCGCGCGCTCCTTTCAATAAAGCCCGATTATAAAAGAGTTCAAATCGCGCTGCAGAATTCGTTCCCAACTCATAGGATACACCTCCGGCTAAATTCCATACGAAAGCTGAGAAGAACCTGGTATCCTTTTCATCATTGATATAATTAAGCTCACGGTTTAATAGAAACGCAAAGCCAAGACCACCGCTGACATAAGGACTCATTCCTGAAACGTCCACCGGCATATTGACAATTACATTAGCCTGTATCGGGAGCATATAAGTTGAAAAGTCAATATTTACACGGTTCGTGTTGACAGTGGCCAGGTCAAGCCCGGTAGTATCAATTTCAACTTTTTCTACATATTTCCGGGTATAAAGATCAACGCTGAATCCATATGATACCCGATCATCAACTGCTTTACCTGTTTGATATCCAAGGATCATGCCGCTCTTGGCTGCCTGCGGAATGTAATAGCCAACACGAATTACATGGTTATCAGCTATTTGCGCATTAGCAATTCCAGTAATTAAGGCAATTAAAAATACAATCGCTTTAAAATTTAATTTGCTCATTGTTCCTCCACAGAAATATTGGCATTATTAAGATTAAGTGTCCAAAATTTATTAAATGAATACCTCTAATTCTACAAATCAGTTGCAAATTGATTAAATGATATTCATCACATAATAATGATGAAAATTATAGAAGGCTCCAAACTGGAGCCTTCTGAGCGAGAGACGTCCCGACTCGTCGGGAGGACCCGCGACATTCCTCTAATTACTATTCAGTCCGTCAATTAATTCTTCAATCAACTTACGACTCTTCCATTTCTTAATTACATATTCCCTGCGCATTGCCTCAGATCTTGATGAAAAACATTCTGTATACACCAACTCCCAGGGAACTCCACCTTTTGTCGAGCGGGTTAAACCTTGATTATGCTTTTTAGTCCGTATTGATAAATCACCCGAATGCCCAGTATAATATCGATCAAGCCGTTTTGAATATAAAATGTAGGTGTGATACATAATTAACAGCCCCATTAAAGGGGCTGTTTGAGCGAGAGACGTCCCGACTTGTCGGGAGGACCCGCGACATTCCTCTAAT
>JABMPO010000390.1 GCA_013203015.1 Fidelibacterota bacterium | reverse complement strand
GGCAATCATTGATAAAATTGCCGCGCCGGTGATCAGCATGTTCGAATATTTTGTGGAAAACGATGTAGTCGATGCAATCTGGTACAGCGACGATATTGCTTATATTTCAGGATTGATGATGGGACCGGATGTTCTGCACCGTTATTTTTTTCCCTGGTTGAAAAAAATTGGTGATTTAGCCACCCAAAATAATAAACCCTTGATTTACCATAGTGATGGTATATTATGGGACGTGATGGATGATATTATAGATTGTGGAGTTGATGCCTTGCATCCAATTGAGCCCAAAGCAATGGATATTGTTGAGGTAAAACAGAAATATGGTGATAAATTATGCTTGATCGGTAATCTCGATGTTGGCGATGTTCTGACCTTGGGAACGGTGGAAGATGTCCGGAAGCAAGTAGAATTCAACATCGAAAATGTTGGTTTTAATGGTGGTTATTGTGTGGGATCTGGAAATAGTATTACTGATTATGTTAAAATTGAAAATTATTTAACCTTGATCGAGACAACTAAGAATTGGATTAATTCGTGAATCCCAATAACAACTCTTATCAAACACGAAAAAAAGTCGTAAATTAGTGTGGATGGAAGATGTATACACATGGGAAAAATTATATAGCTCACATTGGAGGCAAAAACAGAATGTTTAAAGCTCAGTTAAAAATAATTTTCGCTATAACTATTATTTTACTGCTCCCCAATTTTATAATTGCTGGTGTTACCGGTAAGATTATGGGCACGGTAACTGACGCCCAAACTGGTGATCCCCTCATTGGAGCCAACATTATTATTAATGAGTCTTCAATGGGAGCAGCGACTGATATCGATGGCAACTACATCATATTGAATGTGCCACCGGGGGAGTATGATCTTACGGTTATGATGATTGGATATACTAAATATAGTGTTAATAATATCCGTGTTGAAATTGATTTGACTAACCACTTAGACGTTAATTTAAAGACCGAAGTACTGGAAGGAGAGATGGTCGTTGTACAAGCTGAGAGGAAAATCATCAGGGTCGATGTCGCTGCCAGTCAAAAAAGTGTTTCCGGGAAAGATATTGAGCAATTACCAGTCTCAACATTATCAGACGTAATTGGCTTGCAAGCTGGTGTATCTGGATTTTCTATCCGTGGTGGCGGTAGTGATCAAACCATGTTGCTTGTTGATGGATTAACCATGAATGATGAGCGCAATAATAAACCAACCACTAATATTCCGCTTAGCGCTATTCAGGATTTATCTGTTCAGACCGGTGGTTTCGGTGCAGAATATAATAATGTCCGTTCAGGTATCGTGAATGTTGTCACCAAAGAAGGGGCTGTTGATCATTACAGTGGAAGCATTTCAATTCGTTATAGCCCTACCGCCCAAAAACATTTTGGAATTTCACCATTTAGTGAGGAAGCATTTTATTTAAGGCCGTATCTTGATGAGGAAGTTTGTTGGACCGGTACAAATAATGGAAACTGGGATAAATATACCCAACGTCAATATGCCCAATTTGATGGTTGGAATTCTATCGCTGCTCAGACCCTGGCCGACGATGACCCAACTAATAATTTGACTCCAGAAGGCGCCAAGAAATTATATACATGGGAGCATCGGAAAGAGGGTGCCATCGATAAACCTGATTATAATATTGATGCTGGATTTGGTGGTCCAGTACCGTTTATTAGTTCCTATCTAGGGAACTTGAGATTCTTCGGATCCTATCGTCGCGAAAAGGATATGTATTTATTCCAGATCTCCAGGGAAGCCCTGTTGAATGAAACGGCAATGCTTAAATTAACCTCTGATCTGTCACCAACAATGAAATTAACCTTTAACGGTATTTATAGTGAGATAGAGGGAACCAGCGCTTCGCGTGGTGGCGGTACTGCCCTGATGGAAGGTACCTGGTATTTAGCAAGTTCGGTAGATCGTGATGGATTCACCATGCCCTGGAGATTGTATACAGATAACTATTGGTGTCCAACAACAGTATTCTCCAACACAGTGTCGGCAAAATTGATCCACCAATTGAGTCAGAAGACTTTCTATAGCATGTTGGTAAAACGGAGTCATAAATATTATCGCACCTGGCATGGAACCGAACGTGATACTACTTGGACCAAGGAAGTATTACCTGGGTATATTGTTGACCAATCACCGGTTGGTTTTTCACCATTTGCCATTTATAGCATAGATGGTAAAGTTGCCTTTGGTGGATCGGTCAGTTCATCCCGTGATACCAGTCGGATTACAACCTATACCTATAAAGCAGACCTTAAGAGTCAGATTAATTCCACTAATGAGATTAAAACAGGATTTGAGTTTGTATATAATGATTTAAAGATGGAATACGGGTCTGAAAATGCAGTATTACCTGATGGTAATTATTGGACATCCATTGATCAGCAACCATATCGGTTGAAATTATACGGGCAGGATAAGCTGGAATATAAAGGATTTGTTGGATCTGTTGGTTTAACACTTGATTATAATAATGTTAACGGTCAATGGTACAATATTGACATATATGATAATTCCTTCTACTCATCCTCCTACAATGCTGAAGAATTTCCTGATAGCGTGCTTTCTGATATTGAACCGACCCTTACATTAAGTCCACGGCTATCAATCTCACATCCGATTACAGAAACTTCCAAGCTGTATTTTAATTATGGCCATTATCACCAGACACCAATTGCTGAGGATCTTTACCAGGTCATGCGTGGTAATACAAATGCAATCGATTATATCGGCGATCCTACCCTGCCATTAGCTAAAACAATTTCGTATGAATTAGGCTTCGATCAGGCCATGTTGAATTCCTATTTAATCCATGTTTCAGCCTACTATAAGGATATTTCCGATCAACAAGACTATACTGATTTTATCAGTGCCGACAGTCGTACGATTTATTCCCAATTAACAGCTAACAGCTATGAAGATATTCGTGGACTGGAACTTGAATTCAATAAAATCCGTGGTGAGTGGATAACCGGATTTATCAACTACGAATACCGTGTTAATACTTGGGGTTACTTCGGGGTTGATAACTATTTTGAAAATATTTCAGAGCAACGGGAGTATGAAAGCAAGAACCGGGTTCAATCCAAACCAATACCAAAACCGCGTATGAAATCAGTTATTGATTTACATGTACCGGGTCATTTCGGAATTAAAGCATTGCGCGAATGGCACTTGAACTTGATAACCAGATGGACTGCCGGCAGTTGGTTTACGTTCAATCCAAATGGAATTCCTGGTATTGAGTATAATGTACAGTGGAAAGATTCTTGGGCAGTGAATATGAAGGTCTCTAAGATTTTTCGCGTGGGAAATGCAAACATCAAATTTTTTGTTGATGTTAATAATCTTTTGAATCTGCGTCAATTCTCAGGCTATGGATTCATTGATGGTTTCGACTATAATTATTATATGGGATCTTTAATGCTACATGACAAAGTACGTGAGGAAATCGGTCTTAATGTTTTCCCAGGGCTTGATAAGAATGATAGACCTGGTGACTATCGACCTGATGACGTTGAATATGTACCACTGGAGTGGATTAGCGATGTTACTGGATTAACCAATCCTTCAGAACGGGCTATTTATTATGATAATGCTACTGATAATTACGTACAATATAGTTCGGATGATGGATGGCAAGATGTTGATTCAAAATACTTTGACCAGGTAATTGAAGATAAGGCTTACATTGATATGCCAAATCAATCCGGCTATGTATTCCTTAATCCCAGAGATATATTCATGGGTATATCAATATCATTTGACTTATAAATATAATAACTAACTTGAATAAACTACACATAATGAGCGACCGTATGATAAATTTGAAAAGAAACCTCTTTTTATTGGTAGTAATTGTTTTATTTGGCTTTTCGACCTTAAACGCACAAGCGACCAAATGGATTGCAATTGGTAATCTGCATACCTGGTTTTCCGAAGCAGGATCTGAAATGGAGATCGGGCGGACAGGAGAAACTAGAGATCAGCAAGATGGTATGCGCTGGCCGGCTCAATTTTCCGTCCAGGATAATCAGGCCGCTAAGGCAATGTGGATTGGCGCAACCAATTACTATGATCCGCTTATAAATACTACCTTCAATTATAAAGTGGTGATGGCTGGACCCCGTGAAGTTGACATTGCGAGTCAGACGATTCCGCTTGATTTCACCTTATATGGAAAATTTGATCATCCCAATGTGACTGTTGATCAGACACCTGCAACTGATATGCAATATACAGATCTAGTCAATGAGAATGCCCCGAACATGGAAGCTGATCGTGTATTGGTTAATGAGATACAAACATCAATGGGTGTGAAAATTACACGCACGATTTATGCCTTTTCTCAACAATATCATGATAA
Organism: Fidelibacterota bacterium; assembly: GCA_013203015.1. Classification (GTDB taxonomy): domain Bacteria; phylum Fidelibacterota; class Marinisomatia; order Marinisomatales; family TCS56; genus JABMPO01. The sequence goes on along the minus strand of JABMPO010000390.1, from coordinate 11,260 downwards.
TTATTTCATTTATGATTATGTGCTGGAAAACAACGGTGTCTATAATAAATCCGGTGATAGTCATTCTCAGACACTAGAAGGAGTGTACCTGTTTCTGCAATACCGTTATGCCGTATCTCGCGAGGGCTGTGTTTATGATGGTAATTGGCTTCCGCAAAGTGCTGCCTGGGGTCGAAACACCTTAAATGATGTTATCGGTGAGACACCGAGTTCACCGAATTATAATGATTATTTTTACACCAGTGATAACGAAATAATGCGCGCCCGCTATTCCTGGCATGGTCTGCATTCTGGCGCTACGTTTAATAATATTGGAGGACCGAATGTCAAAGATGATGGACATTTAGGGGCAGCTCAATTCATTGGTTCTGTGACCCTGCATGCTGATAAATCCCCTACTGATGCCAGCGATGATATTAATCAACCTTCCACGACACAATTCACTGGTTCGGATCAGGATTATAATCAATTTGGCATGGATCAATTCAATCCTGTTCGTATGGAAAAAGAATATGCTCAAATGGCAGCTGGTCACCCGGCGCGTACCCACGCAGAAGAAGTATATAATGGCAATCCCAGTCCAACGAGTACGGCCTATGCCGATCAATGGGGCACCGATGGCGGTGGTTATTCACAGGCTGAAGGATTTGGTCCTTACACACTCGCTCCAGGAGAAAAGGTGCATATTATTGTTGCCGAAGGTGTTGCTGGGTTAAGCCGGGAAAAGTGCTATGAAATTGGAGCTAACTGGATAAATGATACACCCGATTTATTACCTGATGGTTCTGAAACTACTGATAGTGATGATTATAAGAATTATTGGGTCTATACTGGAATTGATTCCCTATTACAGACCTTTGAAAGAGCCCGCGTAAATTATATGTCAGGCTTTAATATTCCCCAACCTCCGCCTCCACCGTCTTTCTTTGACGTTACCGGTGCTGGTGACAGGATCGTGCTGAAATGGGATAGTAACGCTGAATCACACGCGAATTTTGATGGGTACAAGATTTTCCGCGCAATTCATAAACCGGATACAACATATGAGGAAATTTATGATGGCACGGCAGGGATTAATCAATTTGATGATGTGACCGCCATTAGAGGGTTCGATTACTATTATTATATTATCAGTTATGATGATGGAACTACGAACGACATTCAACCGGGCGTGTCTTTAACCAGCAGTAAATTCTACACTATGACTAATTCCCCGGCTTCCCTAAAACGACTACAGGGACAAAAAATGTCGGATATTAGAATTGTGCCTAATCCATATAATATTAGAGCCAAAGAATTACAGTATGGTACGAGTGCGCCAGATCGGATAATGTTTTTGGATATTCCTGGAAAATGTACTATTCGAATATTTACTGAGCGGGGTGATCTGGTAAAAACGATTCACCACGAGGATCTAAGTGGTGATCAGTCATGGAATTCTGAGACGGATTCTCGACAGCTGGTCGTAAGTGGTTTGTATATTGCCCATTTTGAAGTGACGGAAGATATAAATGACGCGGCTACTGGCGAGATTGTCTTCCGTAAGGGAGAGAGTGCAGTAAAAAAATTCATAATAATTCGATAGGAAAAATAAATTGGGTAGAATAATGAAAAGAATAATTATAATTAGTATAATGACACTAAGCATCATGCTTATTAGCAATTGCGAAAATTATGAAGATGAGGATTTTGTCATCTCTGAATTTGACCAGCAGGCCTGCCAACTAATATCAGCTGATGATTCAACCAAGATTGTCGTTGTACCATACATTGTCGTTGATACAACGCTGACCACGCTTGATTCGATCTATACTAAAGTACAGGCAATGGGGAAAGAAATATATACCAATGCAGATTCCGCCTGGCAGATCAATTTCACTGGGTTAGGCGCAGATACAGCCTATTTTATCTATGAGCATAATTCGGTGAGTAACTCGGTCACATTCTTTTTTGATAAATACTTGGGTACGGAGATATCTTTTGATTTATTTGAATCTGATGGTATCTTACTTTTTGTAGCTGACCAAAGTATAAGTCTGGAAACTATTGCTGCCTGTGAATTATTGGCTACACGTAATCAATATGAATTGGATGCTGGCTCATATTTATTCAGGGTAACAAAAAATGTTGGCTCTGTAAAAAAAATAACTGCTGCAATTCTGGCTGAGGGATAAGAACATGAGTATTAGACGTAACAAAACAATTATGGTAATTTTGTTATTGGCTTCATTTTGTATTTTATCTGCCGCTGATGTAAAACTGGCACAGACTGGATTTCAGTTTTTAAGCGTAGCCACTGACGCCAGAGCTGCCGCAATGGGTGAAGCAATGACCACAATTCAAGGTAATCCCAGTGCTTTGTTCTTCAATCCAGCTGGACTATCCCGGGTGAGTTCATTCATTGATATTAATCTTAGTCAGAATCAGTGGATCGCTGATATAAACTACAATTCATTCAGTGGCGCTTTTACCCCTGCGAGTGGACGCTATGGTGTGTTTGGGATTAGTTTGATTTCAGTTGATTACGGAGAAATTCAGGGTACCATGGTTTCTAATAATGAACGGGGCTATGTAGATACGGAAATTTTTAATCCTACTGCCCTAAGTATTGGATTTGGATATGCTCGTGCATTATCGGAGCAATTTAGTGTTGGTGGCCAAATTAAACGGGCTTATCAATACCTGGGTAAAAGTGTGGTTCCTGAAAATGATTCACTGGATGTGGTGGTTAAAAATTATGCCAATGCATTAGCTTTTGATTTTGGTACAATCTATGTCACACAATGGAAAGGGTTTGCTTTTGGAATGTCAGTGAGGAATTTTTCAGAAGAAATAAAATATTACTCAGAAGGTTTCCAATTACCGTTGAATTTTAAGATTGGTATGTCCATTGACCTCCTGAATTTTCTTAAAAATAAACCAGCCAGGCAATCTCTGTTGATGTCACTTGATGTATCCCATCCCCGGTCAAATCCGGAACAAATCAATCTTGGATTTGAATACAGTTTGGCGGAAATCTTAGCCCTGCGAGGAGGGTATTTACACAATTATGATCAGCGAGGCATAACAGCTGGTTTTGGGATAAAAAAGGAGCTAAGCGGCACCCTTGTGGGAATTGATTATGCCTATACTCCTTTTGGAGTATTCGACAATGTGCAACGCTTATCATTCAGGTTGACCTTTTAATTATTGATTGAAAAAAATTATGGAGATAGATCAATGAAATTGATTAACGTATTTACAATCATAATGACAATTATCCTGGTTGGTTTTATGGGTTGTGCGGATGATAATTATCCCGACAGTATTTGGGATCCCAATGAGAAAGTAAATGATAGTCCGGTTATTTCGAGCGTGGTGCCACTAACTATGACAGAATATACACCACCCGCTGATAGTTTATCGTCTTATGCTGGTGTTGGGCAAATAAGATTTGAAGGTAAAAATTTCTCAAGCACAGCAACGGAGAATATTGTTTTCTTCAACTCTACACAAGCTACCATACTAGCCTCCACGCCAACGATGATTGATGTGCGGGCACCGGTGCTGATTGATGATTCACTGGCGATAAAAATTGCTACTCAAGGCGCCTATTTATATTCCAATGAAATTTACCCTTTTAACCTGATGTCTGTTGAAAATGAGATGGGTGCCTTTATTGGTGCTGATGATGTAAATGCAATTGCTGTCGATGCTAGTGAAAATTTTTATGCATCCAGTAAAAAAAATATATACATCATGCAACCGGATTCAATCGATACAAAATCAATTTATGCAACTTTTACTGCATCTGGTGCTGGTGCGATGGTATTTGGTCCTTCGAAGTATTTGTATTTTGTGCAAAACTATGCCATGTTCCGCGTTGATTCAATCGGAACTTATGAACCTACTTGGTTCATGATTTTCAATACCACGGATATTATCAGAGGAATGGATTTTGATTCTAACGGGAATTTATTTGCCATCGGGAAATTGGGCGATATTTATAAAATTGATGTTGGCGCTAAATCGAAAACAGTTGTTGCTTCCATGGAAGACGTTAGTATCAGCGCCGTCAGAGTTTATGATAATAATCTTTATGTGTCCGGCAGTTCCGTGGATAGTCTGAATAATGAAATTTTAGAAAATATCTGGCGATTCCCAATTAATACAGATGGGAGCCTTGGAGACCAAGAAGCTGTGTTTGACTGGTTCGCATACTCAGATGGCAACATAACCTCAATAACTTTTGACCATGAAGGATTTATGTATATAGGAGCTGATGGTGCCGAGCCCATTTCTGTTTTGTCAACAGGTAATAGTATTGAAATATTATATCCCAATGTAATAAGTGGCCCAATTAATAAAATGGTTTGGGGTACAGGCGACTATCTATATGTTAATAGTGGTAAGTTAGATAATAAAAAAACATGGAGAATCAACGTGGGTAAAACGGGTGCCCCATACTATGGCAGGCAGTAAGAGTAGCAGTATTAAATAACAAACTTTCATTAGATTAATGGTCAGGGGTCGAAGTGATAAGCAATATTTCTAAGCGCCTTCAATACAGGAAACCACATTTTCTATATATATTTATTGTGATTGCGCTATCAGTGCAATTTACTCTAGGCAGTGTAACGGGGAAATTGACAGGTCGTGTTGTTAGTGCAGAAACTAGGGAAGAACTTGCTGGTGTAAATCTCATTATCAAAGGTACATCTCTGGGCGTGGCTTCGAACGCTGATGGCTATTTTATTCTATTAAATATTCCGCCAGGAACCTACGATGTGGAATTAACGATGATTGGTTTCGCAAAGCTAAAAGTTACAGATGTCAAAATAGTTATTGATCGAACAACTGAAATTGGAATCGAATTGCTGTCCGAGGTGATCGGAATGGAAGAAATTACAGTTGTAGCTAAACGTCCTGCTATTGTACGTGATATTTCTGCCAGTCAAGTGAATATCGAATCGGAAACTATTCAAGCATTGCCGGTTAATGATATTAATTCAGTAATTGGTCTGCAGGCTGGTATTAAGGATGGTCTTTCGATTCGTGGCAGTAGTTCACGAGAAACCACATTCATGGTTGATGGATTCATTACTAATGATGAAAGGTCCAATATTCCTTATATAAATATCAGTCTGGGTTCCGTTAATGCCGTTACCGTTCAGACTGGTGGATTTAATGCCGAATATGGAAATGTTCGTTCCGGTGTTATTAATGTAAGTACCAAGGAAGGTTCCAAAGATAAATATGCCGGATCGGTAGCCCTTCAATATCGACCACCAGCATCAAAGCATTTCGGGCCATCAGTGTACGATGCTTATACCTATTTTCTTAGACCATTTATGGATGATGATATTTGTTGGACTGGAACATTCAATGGAGCCTGGGATGATTATATGCAGCGACAGTATCCGGATTTTGAAGGTTGGAATGCAGTTGCGCAGCAAACGCTGCAAAATGATGATCCTGATGATGATCTGACACCGGAGGCAGCTCGACAAATCTTTGAATTTCAGCATCGCCGCCAAGGTGATATTACTAAACCGGATTATAATATTGACCTTAACTTTGGCGGACCAGTGCCAGCAGTATCAGGTTTATTGGGCAATCTGCGTTTTAATTTCTCATATCGCGATGTCCATGAAATGTTTATAATACCGTTATCTGTAGATGCTTATACAGATCGTATGGGTCGGTTGAAAATCACCTCCGACATCAGATCAAATCTCAAAATGACATTAACTGGCCAAATTAGTAAAACTGGTTCAGTTTCACCTTATAACTGGACTACAACACCTACCGGTTCAGTTCTTTATGGTGATTATTCTGTCGCCAATCGGATTGGCAGTAGTTCAGGTGATGCTACCATATATATGCCAGGATGGTTCAGTCCAACGGAGATCACGCGCACATTGTTCGGTATAAACCTTAACCGTATTGTAAGTAATGATACGTATTATACCATATTTCTACAGCACAATGTAAATAATTATAACACTTACCAGACCAAAGATCGCGATACTTCTAAGGTATATGAAATTATAGATGGCTATTTTCTGGATGAAGCACCATATGGCTATTGGGGCAAGGGTACAACCAGTATTGATGGAATGATCACTGGTGGATGGATGAATTTAGGCCGCGATAGTAGTGCTATCGCTACTACCACATTCAAATTTGATATTCACAGTCAGTTGAACAAATATAATGAGGCGCAAGCTGGTTTCTTAATAGCGTACAATGACTATAACATTAAGTCATCCACGATAAATCCAAGTATGACAACTTGGAATAGAGATCAGATTTACAATTTATTCCCTTTCCGAATCGAGGCATACACTCAAGATAAACTGGAGTTTAAAGGATTTATCGCCAATCTTGGATTGCGCGGTGAGTATTCCGATCCCAACACTCAGTGGTATGTTCTGGATGCCTATGATAAATACTATCAGGAATATTATGGTCTTTTAATGGAAGAAGAGGTAGAAACTGAAGATAGTAAACCTACCTTTCGGTTAAGTCCTCGATTGGGTGTATCGTATCCAATTACAGATTATTCCAAATTATATTTCAACTACGGGCATTTTCATACAGAACCATCTTCCACATACCGCTTCCGTCTGCAACGGGAATACAGTGGTCTGGTAACTTCAATTGGGAACCCCAATTTAAGCAGGGAAAGAACCATCGCGTATGAAATAGGATATTCACAGGCGGTTGGGCAGGTATATTTACTTAACTTGGCTGCATATTATAAAGATATCACCGATCAACCTGGTTGGATAAATTATTGGAATTTGAACCGATCTGTTCAGTATTCCACCACGGCGAATAATTTCTATGAGGATATCCGTGGTATCGAAATCACTCTGGAGAAGAAAAAACGAAGTGATGAATGGTTGTCCGGTTTTGTCAATTACACCTACATGGTAACAACATCAGGTTATTTCGGTTACACAGAATATTGGGAAGATCCTCAGGACCAGGCCGATTATTTAAGTCAGAATCCGTACCAGGATAAACCGGCACCGCAACCATATGCCAGAGCTAATCTGGATATCCAATCTCCCAGTAAATTTGGCCCCAATTTAGCCGGCACCTATTTATTAGGTGGCTGGAACTGTAACCTATTGTTTACCTGGGAAGCCGGTGAGTATGATACTTATAATCCAACGAATGAGTCATTTATTCACAATAATGTGCAGTGGAAAGATACTTATAATATTGATATGCGATTAAAGAAGGAATTCTCCTTTAGTAACAATATTTCAGCTTTGCTATACGTTGATGTATCCAATCTGCTGAATACTAAAATTCTCAGCTATGCCGGATTTTCCGATAGTTACGACGAAAGTTATTATATGGAATCATTATTGCTGAAAGGGGATCAATTTGGGGATTTCAAAGGGCACGACCGAATTGGTGAATACCGCGATGATGATGTGGGTTTTGTACCACTTAGATCCTATGGTGATATAAATACGATTGGAACACCTGTATCAAGGGTGCTTTATTATGACGAATTAACCGAACGGTATCTACAATATGAGAATTCAGTTTGGGTCGAGCGAAGTAAATCATGGGTGCAGGAGGAAATTATAGATACCAAAGCCTATATTGACATGCCCAATCTGGGATATTTCAGATTCCTTTACCCCCGTGATATTAAAATTGGCATAAACGTAAACTTCTAATGGCTGAATTAACTATCGTGAAACAATCAAATAAGACAACACGAATTATTATCCGAACGCTCTTATTATTTTCAGTTTTTTCAATATTTCTTCCAGTTATGTTGTCTGGTCAAGGAGTGGGGGAAAGTGAACGGCGTTACGTGCGAATTGGATCATTACAAAGCCATATTTCATCCTATGGCTCTGAAAGGGCCTGGAACAATTCATATTACGAAGGATTGCGCTGGCCAGCAGATTATAAATATACGGATAATGCAGTAATCAAACGTTCATGGATCGCTGCCAAAGATTTTACTGATGAGGATGGACAACACTGGGATACCTGGGCAACCTATTTAACTAAAGGTTATGTTAAGGAATCAATCTTTCCGGTGCGTCTGGATCAGACAACCAAATTTGTAATCCCCAATGTACTGGTAGATAATAAATCTGTCTCAGGCCCTTACAGCAATGACTGGGATGGCGACCCGGATGCCAGCATGCTGCCGGATCGGATTATAACTAATACCATTAATACATCACTGGGACTATCATTCACAAGAAGGGTACTTGTCTTCAGCCAGCAATATCATGATAATTATTTCATTAAAGAAATAATTATTAAGAACACTGGCAATGTGGATTATGATGATGATATCGAGTTATCGGAAACCCTGCATGATGTGCGTGTTGGCTGGGGCACACGTTACAGTGTCTGTCGTGAGGCTGGGATGAAAGTGGATGGGAACCAGTCATGGGGTAAATTTACCTGGGTTTCACGCCGTGGCGAAGATTATGCTCAGCATGTTGATTCAACAATAACTGAGAGCAATCCCATAGTAGATTGGTTGCGTTGTGGCTTCAGTTGGCTTGGGCAATCAGATATTGTTTCGTTTGATAATATTGGTGGTCCGGATTGGAAAGGAAACGGCCGTCTGACCTCGCCCCAGTTTGTGGGCACCGCGGTGTTACATGTGGATAAAAGTGTCACCGACCGGGATGATGATCCCTTTCAGCCGGCAATACTGGGTTGGCATGCTGGCGATGAATACCCAAGTCTGTCAACGTTAGGCATTGAAGATACTACGGTGATGGAAAGGATTTGGGATTTTCTTGCCGGTAGCCACTATCCCAGCGATGCTTTTGGCGGAACTGGTCGCTTTTTTGAAGAAAATACGGATGGTATTTTGGATCCTGAGTCGCCATACACAGTGCACCAAGACGGTGGTGGCACCAATGTCTGGATTACTTACGGCCCCTTTACCATTCCTCATAAAGATAGCATTGTAATTGTGGAGGTTGAAGGTATAGCCGGTCTTAACCGGCAAATGTGTGATCTGGTAGGCAGTAATTGGCTCAAAGAACTTAGCGACCTGCCATTACCCGAAGGAGGAACTACCGACGATCCCGATCTGTACAAGAATTCCTGGGTCTACACAGGCGTCGATTCAATTCTGCAGACCTTCGGTCGCGCATTGCGAAATTATCGTTCTGGCTACAAAATCCCATTGCCTCCGGAACCACCGACTTGGTTCAATGTCTCTTCCGGCGGCGATAAAATAGCACTGACCTGGGGTTTAAGCCCCGATGATGGAGATATTGATTTTGCTGGTTATAAAATATTCCGCGCAATCGGAAAGGTTGATACTACTTATGAGGAAATATATACGGCAGCTCCCGGTGAAGATTTCTTTGAGGATACCACACCGGCACGCGGACAGGCCTACCACTATTATATCCAGGCATTTAATGATGGTAGCAATAATCCCGGCGTAACCAACCCGGCGGGACCTCTTTACAGCAGCAAGTTTTATACTCGAACAACTCGCGGCGCTTTTCTAAAACGTCAATCCGGTACCAGTTTTGATCAAATCCGAGTGGTTCCGAATCCGTTCCACATCGCTGCCTCCCGTGCTAACAAGCAGTATGTAGAGAATTTTGACCGAATAATGTTTTATGATATCCCCGGAAAATGTAAAATCCGTATATTTACTGAACGGGGAGATCTGGTAGAAGAAATTGAGCACATGGATGGTAGCGGTGATCATGCCTGGGATTCTTTATCCTCTTCCCGGCAGGTAGTTGTGAGCGGAATTTATATCGCTCATTTTGAAGTTGTTGAGGATATTTATGATTCGACTACTGATGAATTGGTATTCAAAAAAGGAAACAGTACCTTACGTAAATTTGTGATTATTAGATAACTAAACATCAATGGCCAGGATAATAAAATTAAGCTATTAACTTGCCAGTTGTTAACCCGGTGAGTATATTTAGGCTACGTACGAAATTATCCCACATTGATAAAACAAAAGGAGAATAAAAGATGAAGAAACTGATATTAGTGTTTCTTGTAATTGGGTTGGCAGGCATCACCTATGCCGGCAATTGGACATTTAGTGAGCTCGCTGTTGATATCAGCGATACATTAAATGCCCCCTTTGTTGGTAATGTCTTGGAAGGAGATCCTGCTAATTCACCTCACGGTGTGGTTGTAGCACCGGATGGCAACCTCTGGATTGCAATCCATAATGGACGTGGGAGGATGGATATATTAGCAAATGGAGATACGATCTATTACAAACCAATTTTTGTACTAGATCCCACCACTGGTGATAATGTTTCCTTCTCACCGATTGAAGTGCTAACTTTTGGCGATGGTTCAAAAGACACGCTTTATACTGACAGTCCGATTAATGGATCTGGTAAAGGTATCAACCTGGATAATGATGGTAATATCCTTTACAGCAGTTGGACCACCTTATACCGGATCAATTACCAAACCGGCGCCGGTATGAATACTTACACTACACCATACTTGGGTTCAATAACAGATGCTGATCAGGATGACAATGGTAATATTTTCTTGGGACATGTCGGCTCAGGTCATGCTTTGTACATTCTGGACACTGATTTTAATTTCGTTGCTAATGCAATTGAATCGGTGCCTCACCTTAATCGTACACTTGCGGTAAGTAATGATGGAACAGATCTATATCTTGGATCAACCTGGAATGGTTTTGGTATTGAGCACTGGCATTCCGATTTACCGGGTGTCTTGCCATTTGCCGTGGTAGATACATTGGGTGTATTTACCGATGTTCCGGCTAAACAAGTTGAGGCTCTTCACGTTGTTACCTCAGCCATGGATTCTGAGGGAATTGATAGTTTATGGGTTGAATGTGACGCTGCCGAAGCTGATTCCATTTTCCCCTCAACAGCCATTTGGCCCAGTAGCTTAGACTTTGGACCCGATGGATATCTTTGGGCAGGGGTCATATCACCAGTTTGGAGTGGTCCCAAAGGTGGTCGTTTCATTGCCTTTGACGTAGCAACCGGTCTAGAGGTTGACCAAGTAGGATCACCGCTTTATGTCGATCGTAATGTTGGTGGCACCGCTGGTCCACGTGGTGCAACTTGGAGTGCTGATGGCAATACCATGTATACCGCCGATTACTACTGGAATACAATCACTGCCTGGACATACACTCCGTCCGGTGTTGAAGATGTAACAACTCTGCCAGTAGCTTTCCAACTAGCGCAGAACTATCCCAATCCGTTCAACCCAACAACAGTCATTCAGTTTACACTGGCCGTTG
>JABMPO010000059.1 GCA_013203015.1 Fidelibacterota bacterium | reverse complement strand
GGATTCGGATGAATGGATTACTTGCCAGTTTGCTTCTGCAAGCGCAGAACCGGTCAGAATAATTAAGCAAATTGACAGAATTTTTAGACGCATATGCTGGTCAATTTAAGAATTGGATGGAATAATTCGTATTATCATATTCATTTCATTTTTGAAAAGTTGGTCACCACTACTTCAACCTACTACGCTAAAATAACTCAGCAACGAAAGCCGGGCATCCGGGGTTCGTTCGCAGGCGGATAAACGGTTTAGTAACGTATTCTCGAGCCAGTGGTTCCAGGTCTGTGGCAGTCAGCGGTTATTATTTTGATTTTTTTATTTTTACAGAGTGTGTAAATATGGCATTGGAATCTATGCTAATTCTGATAAAATGAATACTTTCAGGCCTAAATACGGGATATAATGCACTGGGGTGTGCTACATGGCACAACTAAGACATTAATAATTAAATTAGATTTCGGTGGAAAAAACACAATTAGATGGAGAATTATAATGGCAAATTTATGGGATGATCTAAAGAAAAACATAAATCAATGGAGTTCGGTAGCGGTCGAAAAAGCTGAGGAAATAAGCAAAATAGCGGTCGCTAAAACAGAAGAACTTACCAGAATCAGTAAGATAAAGATTGAAATCAGACAGCTTCAGCGTGATATTGATAAATCCTATGAAGAACTCGGACGTTTGGTTCGTAACAGCACCAGTGAAAAACAATTTGACCTGACTGGTAATGAGCAAGTTGCGGTTTTACTCGGAAAATTCAACGACATCGAATCTATAATATCCGAAAAAGAAAGCCTGATTCAAAAGATCAAGGAAGAAACGAATATTAAGGAAGCGGATATTCAACAGGCTGCCGATCCGGTGACACCCAAAGAAGCTGTCAAAAAGGAGTCGGCACCCAAGGCAGCAAAAGCAAAAGCCAAACCCCGGAAAAAACCAGCTAAGAAAACCACCAAATAACTCAGAATATGATTCGTAATGGCGGATGAAAAAACATCATATTTACATTCTGCATTAAATCTTTATCTTGAGGAAATCAAGAATATTGAACCCTTGACTGCCGAAGAAGAAGTGCGTTTGACTCAGGCAGTCCGCCAAGGTGATGCCAAAGCTTTCCAGGAAATAATTCTGCATAATCTACGATTTGTAGTTATGGTGGCTAAAAAACATCAAAGTGGCAGATTACCGCTCGAGGACCTGATTAATGAAGGAAATCTGGGGCTAATCAAAGCCGTGCACCGCTTCGATGAAACCCGCGGGTTCAAATTTATTTCATATGCCGTGTGGTGGATCGACCAGGCAATTCGACAAGCAATTTCAAAAAACTCACGTGTTGTACGTTTGCCATCCAATGTTTCGGACTCCATTACCCGGTTGAGGAAACGTTCTGAAATGCTGGAACAAACCTATGAACGTGAACCTACCATGGCCGAATTGGCGGCGATCAGTAATAAAACTATCGCTGAAATCGAAGATTTATATACAGTAAATGTGCATAAAGTATCTCTGGACACACCGCTAGATAATTCGAACTCCACTTTACAGGATTTTATATCATTTAGCTCAGAACGGCCTGAAGCACAGATAATGCGCGAATCTTTGCATAATGAAATCAAACAGGTATTGCATACTCTGGATAGTCGTGAAGAATATGTTTTACGCAAGTATTTTGGAATTGGGACTGAAAATTCAATGACGTTGGAGGATATCGGTAAAGAGATGGGACTGACCCGGGAGCGCGTCCGGCAAATTAAAGAAAAAGCTTTGCAACGATTACGTCATGCGACCAGGTCTCATTTATTAAAGATTTATATCGGTTAAATTGGTTGCCATTTTTTACCATCGGCTTTAAACTCGGGTATAGAGCGGGCAACATCTTTTCATGATAAACAGAAAATCCCATACATCCAGGCGCGGATCAAATTACATCCTGATCGCGCAAAACGACAACGAAGCTCAGCAATGGCAGTTCTCGAGTAGAAATGCCCTGTCAATAATCGGGCTGATTGTGGTGTTATCGGCGGCAACTCTGTTTTTCAGTGCTGAATTAATGACCAAATTCATTTATAAGACTAAAATCCGTGAAATGCAGGGGCACTACCAGACGTTAACAACCACAATTACCGATCTCCGTACCCAACTAAATGTATTGAACCACCACGTTAATGATCTGGAATCCAAAGATGAAGCCCTGCGCAGTTACGCCGACCTGCCAATAATTGATTCAGATATCAGGCAACTTGGTATTGGTGGTATTCATCTCTCGGAATCAAATACTTTTGATGATATAGCACCGGAGATTGGTTCCAACATGACGGATATCAAACTGGATGTTCAAAAACTAAGTCGCCAGGTACGACTGGAATTGGCCAGTTATACTGATATCTATGAAAAATTGGTTCGTGATTCCGAGAAAATGGTATCGATTCCGTCTATCAAACCGATTGAAGCCGGCTATTTTACTTCCGGATTTGGTTATCGTAAAGACCCTTTCGATGGCAAAATCCGTTTCCATTACGGTCAGGACTTTTCTGCAAAAACCGGTAGTCTGATCTATTCGCCTGCCGATGGTGTTGTCGTTGAAACGCGCTATCGCGGCGGTTTTGGTAAGGTAATTAAAATCAGCCATGGTCACGGCTATGCAACCTACTTCGGCCATTTGTCAGAATTTGATGTTTCCAAGGGGGAAGCCGTGAAACGGGGCCAATTGATTGGCAAGGTTGGAAATACCGGCCGCTCCACCGGTTCACATTTACATTATGAAGTACATTATTATAATACACCGCAAAATCCGCTCGATTATTTCTTCAGTGGCTATCTTAATTGATTGGCTCGAAAACTGCCAGAGATTTGCTGAAAGAACTGCATTCTAAGACAATCTGTATTGTACCCAAATAGAAACAATATTTTAATATATAGTTGGACCGAAGCGTCCATAAAACTGCCGTAATTTTTGTCAGGTTGCGCTAAATTCGGAGCGCAGTTGATTACTTAAATTGCAGTACAAAGTACAATTTTAATTCTGATAAATTTGTGCAGGGAAAGAGTAAGTCGGCAGGCCAGAAAAAGTAAATGGGGATAATTACTATGGATAAATCTACCATTTTAGAGCGTGAGATTGCTTTGCGGTTATTGGATTCAGCGATAGCCATCAAACCAGTGTCAGGTAATTTTGATTGGATGGTAAAATATTCCAGTCGGTATAATTTATTATCAAATGAATGCCGTCGATTGATAAATAATGGGAAAGATTGTAAACTCCATAAATCGAAAATTATTAGTGTTGGGCCCATCCAATTCATTCCGAAATCAATTGATAGACACGTTTGAATAGTTGACTGTGAAATAGTATCATTTTCGCAATTTTGTTCTGTATTTTCTTATATAGCATTTCCAAGAATCAAATCAACTTCCCACTATTATAAATGACCAATACAAACATTCGTGTTCGATTTGCTCCCAGTCCCACCGGTGAACTGCACCTGGGTGGTGCCCGGACTGCACTATTCAACTGGCTTTTTGCCCGACATCATGGGGGGCAGTTTCACTTAAGGATCGAAGATACCGATAAGCAGCGCTCTAAACCGGAATACACCGAACAGATACTTGATTCTTTACGTTGGTTAGGACTTGACTGGGATGGACCATTACTTTACCAGTCCAAACGTAGTATGGAATATAAAAATGCGATCCAAACTCTGCTGAAGAATGATCATGCGTATCGCTGTTTTTGTGCTCGGGAAAAATTGGAAAACGATCGGAAACAGGCAGAAAAGGGGCGCGAATTCATGTATTCGGGTACTTGTAGGAATTTGACCGATGCCGATATAAAGATGAGAATGAATCAAGGGCAATCTTTCACAATCCGTCTGCGAATTCCTGAGGGTGAAACCCAGTATGAAGATCGGATCTATGGCGCGGTCAAAGTAAAAAATCAGGAGATTGATGATTTCATCATCGCCCGTTCCGATGGATCGCCGATTTATAATCTGGTAGTAGTCGTTGATGATCATGATATGGGCATTACTCATGTTATCAGAGGCGAAGACCATATATCGAACACCCCCAAACAAATATTGATTTATCAGGCTCTGGGTTTTGCTTTACCGGAGTTTGCCCACCTGCCAATGATTTTGGGACCTGATAAAAAACGACTGAGTAAACGGCACAATGCGCCGGGCATTCAGGAATTCCATATTGCCGGTTATCCGCCCGCAGCACTGTTAAACTATCTGGCCAATCTTGGCTGGAATGACGACACCGATCAGGAAATCTATTCGATTACTGAATTAGTCAAGGCTTTTCAATTGCGCCAGGTACAAAAAAAAGGTGCGGTTTACGATGAAAAGAAACTCAATTGGATCAGCAACAAGCATCTAATCGAGATGCAAGATGAAGATATATTATCCGGAATTAGATCAATCGATCCCAACTGGCATACAAGCCGGTCAGATGAGTATAACTATCAGGTTATCAACCAAATGAAAGCTCGTGTTCGATCATTGCAGGGTTTAATCGAAAACAGTGCTTATTTTTACAATGATCCTCCGGAGTATGATCCCAAAACCAGTCGGAAACGCTGGTCGGATAGTACTGTAAATGAATTGGTGCAGAATTTTATCGATCGGCTTCAGATTTTGGAAGACTGGTCGGAAAAAACAGTAGAAACAGCATTACGAACAACCGCAGAAACCGCAGAAGTTCCGGCGGGTAAATTGATCCATCCGGTTCGATTGGCCTTGTCCGGACGGGGCGAGGGTCCATCCTTGTTTGCCATGATGGAGATTCTGGGAAAAATTATCTGTTTACGCCGATTAAAATTGGCTTTGGATAAACTACCTTAGCACGGCTATATTTCTAAATCATGTACCAGCGATTTCGGACACCGTTTTTACTGATTCTACTGATACTTACTATTATTTGGGGAGTACCGGCTCCCAAAATTTATTTATATCTCCTGCCTTTTGAAAATATAGAGAATGATCCATCCTTAGAATGGTTGCAAGTCGGAATGATCGATATGTTGTCGACCAAGTTGACTAATTTGCATGAAATCGAGCTCAAAAATAAGGATGATCTCGAGAATCTGATGAGTAATCGAAATCAATTATTATATCAGAAGCGCGGCACCAAGAATTTTTTACTGCTTGGTAAGTTTGATCGGAAACTGGATAAGCTGAAAATAAGCCTGCAAATAATTGATATTGCAACCTGGGAAGAAGTGGATCGCCGAGCAACAGCAGGAATTTATTCAAAAATACCGGAGTTAAACAGCCTGGTATTTGAAGCTGTGCGTACAATGCTGCTACCATTCTTACCGGCAGAAGCTCAGCGACCGGTAGGTGAGCAGCCGGACCCAACAGCGGTCCGACCTAGTCCAGAATTCAAAGAGCAAGTCAGAGACTTGGGTACATCAATCGATATTGCCATCGACGATCTGGAAGAGTCGATGGATCTGGTAATTGGTGCCCGGGGAAAACCCGTGCCGGGAGACCCGGTAGTAAGTGATGGCGAGTGGGTACTTGATATCAGTGGCGAGGAATATACCCAAGACAACCCGGAATTGACCGGTAATACAAAATTATTGTTGAATGTCCTGAAAGACCTGACCAATTCCCCCTATAAAATTGTGTTATCCAAACCACAATTTGAATATGATGAAGATCAACGTAATCGGATGAATGTGGTTTTACCGGTAAAATATTCATTGAAAGAACATCTGATCAAGGACATGCTGACTTCGCTGCCGTACAGCGGTTTAAAGCAGGATGGCACTCTGACAATTTTTTATTTTAATCGTGATAAATTTAATTTTCCCACCGAAGCGATGGATAATATCCGACACGGTGATTACCGGGCGATTCCGGTTATTCGGTTTTTTGATAAAGATGGTCAAGTCATTGCATTGATTGTTGATTCTCCTGAAGATAACTGGAGTTCGAATAATTCCGGACGGGCAGTATTTGCTGCTACTCACCAATTTTCGCCACTGATAAGTTTTTCGGTTGGTGGATGGTCAATCCAGGTGGCAATGGAAACAGTTGATATTCCTGTTAACTATCAATTTGATCTGGATGTGGATGATGTCAGTCGTCTGGCTCGGGTTAGCCTTAAATTCGTGCCCGAATCCGATTTGGAAGATTTTATTCGACAAAATTTATAGTCTCTATTTCTGAAGTTAACCCCTATGAAAAAAATACTGCTGTTTCGTCCGCGAAGCAGGTAGTCCAAATTGCGGCGCATTCGAAAATACATTGAAATCTATTTTGGATGATTTTATTGATCTAGGGAATAAATGGGTGGTAATGGAAGTAAGTTGGAACATAATTTAGATTTACAACATACGGTTGTCAGCGGGGAGGAATTTTATGTAGCAACGGAGTCTGTCGTCCATTGAATCACTTTGAAGATGGTTTTAAAATGGAGTTTAATGCTCTATTTTAATGCCTTATTGAGACTAACGGAGAAAGTTTAGTAAATTGAATAAACCACACAGGCGAATACCATGAAAAAAATACTGCTACTTATATTTGTGCTAAGCTCAATTGTTTTTTCATTTCCCAAAAAAGCTTTCACGGAGATAATGACAAATGTAGCTTGACCGTATTGTGGGCCGCAGGATGCGGCTTTCGATGGTTTTTTTGATCCTACTGATCCTACTTACTTAGGGGATGACGTAGTAAGCAATTGGGTCAGGGTTAAATACAGTATGAGTTGGCCGTCTGGCTCCGACCCATTTTACCTGGAAAACTCAGCTGATCAAAATACCCGACGCTATTATTATGGTGTTAATGGTATTCCAGCGGGCTTTGGTAATGGCGTAAGCGCAGGTGGCTCCGCCAGTTCCTGGCGGAGTAGTGGTTTAGCTAATATCAGTCAAGAGACACCAGTTTCCATTTCGATGAATGGTGGCATTGATGGGTATGAATTGCAACTTGAAGTTAGTGTTGGCTCGGACAGCGATCTTTCATCGCAAGGACTAAGATTATTTGTAATGACCACCATGGATTCAGCATTATACAATGCACCGAACGGTGTTTACGATCATCGATCAATGTTTATTGACTTTATGACTCCCAGTTCAGGAGCAGGCATTACACTTGACGGAATCGACGATTATACTGCCTCATATACCTGGACCATGCCCTCGGACTGGCCAAATGGTAATACTGGAGTCATCTGGGATTTATCACTGTTGAATGTAGTCGCCTTTGTCCAAAATTATAGTACCAAAGCAGTACTTCAGGCAGAAAGTAGCCGTGCTAATAATATGGAAAACGACACCGATGACGATGGTGTGGTTAACTGGGCTGACAACTGTCCTGAAATATACAATCCCGGTCAGGAAGATGTGGATGATGACGGGATGGGCGATGTTTGCGACCCCTGCGATAATGCCAATGTATTCATACCGGGAAATCTGAATGGCGACTTGATTAATGACTTGCCGATTATTGATATATTCGACGTGTTGGTATTACTGAACTTAATTCTCGATCAGAATATTAGCGGTTGCAGCGGTGAGGCAGCCAATTTTTATAATGATGCGAATATCTATGTACTGGATGCGATCTATC
>JABMPO010000389.1 GCA_013203015.1 Fidelibacterota bacterium | reverse complement strand
CATGAAAATCTGATCTCTAAGGAAGAAGCAATCTTGCGCGTAGCGCCAGCTCAATTAGACGAATTACTGCACCCCATGCTAGACCCAGAATCTGAAAGAGTTGCGTCTGTACTGGCCAAAGGCTTACCCGCCGGACCCGGTGGCGCCAGTGGTCAGGTGGTTTTCACCGCCGACGAGGCCGAAGCCTGGGCCAAAAAAGGCATGCAGGTAATTCTGGTCCGCAACGAGACTTCCCCGGAAGATGTCCACGGCATGCACGCGGCCATGGCAATATTAACCGCCAAAGGCGGTATGACTTCCCACGCTGCCCTGGTGGCACGCGGTTGGGGTAAATGTTGTATCGTCGGTTGCAGTGCCTTGAATATCAGTTGGCGCACTAAAACAATGACTGTTAATGGTCAGACGATCAAAGAAGGCGATTGGATTTCCATGAACGGTACCAAGGGCGTGATTTACCTTGATAAAATTTCCGAACAGGCAGCCGATCCCGAATCCAACAAGTGGTATGCCGAATTAATGCAATGGGCCGACGAAACCCGCCAGCTTGGTATCCGCACTAACGCCGATAGTCCTGCCGACTCAGCCCAGGCCCGGGCCTTTGGCGCTGAAGGTATTGGCCTTTGCCGGACCGAGCACATGTTCTTCGATCCCAAGCGAATTATGGCCATGCGGAAAATGATCCTGGCGGAAAATGTGGAACAGCGCCGTGCCGCAGTCAACGAACTATTGCCCTTCCAGCGCGAAGATTTCAAAGGCATACTAAAAGCTATGGAAGGCCTGCCGGTGACAATTCGCCTGCTGGACCCGCCACTGCACGAGTTTATCACTCTCGATGATGAACAGGTTAAAGAATTGTCCGCTGCGATCAATATTCCAGTGCAAACAATCAACACCCGCATCACCTCCTTGCACGAATTAAATCCCATGCTGGGACATCGCGGTTGTCGGCTGGGTGTCGCCTATCCGGAAATCACCGAGATGCAGGCTCGCGCCGTTTTTGAGGCCACCGCCGAGCTCACCAAATCAGGTATGGATGTACGGCCGGAAGTTATGATTCCGCTGGTAGGCACCTATACCGAGTATGACAACCAGGAATCAATTGTAAGAACCGTCGCCGCCCAGGTGATGGAAGAAACCGGCGTCGAATTCAAGTACTTGGTGGGTACGATGATCGAACTGCCGCGCGCTTGTTTAACCGCCGACCAGATCGCCGCCAAAGCCGAGTTCTTCAGTTTTGGTACCAACGATCTAACCCAGACTACTTACGGTTTCTCCCGTGATGACATCGGCGGTTTCCTGCCCATGTATCTTGATAATAAAATCATGGCCCACGATCCCTTCCAGAGTCTGGATATCACCGGCGTAGGACAATTAATCGAAATTGCCGTGGAAAAAGGCCGTAAGGTGCGCGATGATCTGAAGATCGGTATCTGTGGTGAGCACGGTGGCGATCCGGCCAGTATCGACTTCTGCCACAAGAATGGTTTGAATTACGTCAGTTGTTCACCGTTCCGGGTACCAATTGCCCGTCTGGCCGCCGCTCATGCCGCGCTAAATAACAAATAATAAAACTAAATCTAATATAGAGAAAAGGGCTTATTATTAAAGCCCTTTTCTTTTTGTTAACTATTTAAAAATATTAGTTTGAGGATCCATCGCCCTCAACAGTTCCCGTAGAACCACAAGGCTCACAATTGCAGCCAACATCCGCCTTGCACACAGCGCGGTAACCGTCACGACAAGAAACAGAGCAACCGTATGATGCAATACCGACTGTCCATGACACACTACAACTAGAGGTTCCGCAGTCATGTATGGGCTGGGGGTTCGGTTTATTCAGCTCGTCGAATTGAGGTTCCTTTTTTAAAAGCTGGCAATTATATCTATAGATTGTTTCATAGATTGAATCGTCAATCATTTTAAATATCATTGGAACTGGGAACTCTCCCTTATGTTTTGATAAACCGTATCCTATCACCAAAATTTGCTTGTCTTTATATCCAGACTCATCTGTGATACAAAAAACATATTCTTGTCCTGATTTATTTTCTCTCACAATTATTCGATCTTCTAGCTGTTCAACTGTACCACTAATTGGTTCTAGTGGTAGATTAATTCCCAATGTTGATTCAGTCTGCAATACATAAAATGCCTGAATTATGTCTTGCTCTATAACATCCGAATGTGAAACTATCAAAACTTCATTATTGGCAGTTATTATAAAAGATATGCTCTTTTGAACACTTTCTTGCAACGCGAGGGGATTTTGTTCATTATTATTACTGCAGGCCATCATTGTTACCGCCAGCAGATATATAACACTCAACTTATATATATTCATGATACACACCTATTTACACTTTTAATAAAATATCAACAATAACAGTATACACGTTTAATATGGTTTTGTCAACCACCCAAACCAACTACGGTTCTAAGGTATTTCAGTGGATATCGCCGAAAACTCTTTAATGGATGTTAACTGTTTCTTAGAATGGCTTTCTTTTTTTACAACATCAGCACAAAACACCAATTAAGCGCTGACATATTGAATATTCCACTCTTCTTCGCCGGTCAACACAGGCTATAATGATATAATATTCTGTGTTCTTAGTGTCTTCGTGTTAGGAGCTTTTAACCGGCTCGAACTTAGCCGTAAAATGTCGCAAGAATGGCGGTTGCTCCGTTATCCGGTAACCGGGGATTTGATCCCGGGTGTCGAAGACTTCCTTGGCTACTTCCAGCACATAGTCAATATGGCTTTGAGTGTGAGTACGGCGCGGCAGTGCCAGACGAACCAGTTCCATGGCGCCAGGTGCTTCAGTGCCAGTTTTGTGATCGATTTTTCCAAACATAACCGATCCGATTTCCACCGTGCGAATACCGCCGGCCCGATAGAGTTCGATCGACAGTGCCTGCCCCGGATATTGCAGGGGTTGAATCTGCGGCAACAACGCTTTAGCATCGATATAAATGGCATGGCCGCCGGGCGGTTGAACAATGGGATAACCCAGGTTAGTCAAACCTTCACCCAGGTATTTTGTCTCAGAAATGCGGTAGAGTAAATAGTCTTCGTTCAGCACTTCGTTCAATCCCACGGCGATGGCCTCCAGATCGCGACCGGCCAGTCCGCCATAGGTGGGAAATCCTTCAGTTAAAATCAATAAATCTTTTTCCTGTCGAGCCAGATCGCCTTCATTGGTACAGAGAAATCCACCGATATTGACCAGGCCGTCTTTCTTGGCGCTCATGGTGCAACCATCGCCGAAGCTGAACATTTCCTGCACGATTTCTCGTACTGATATATTCTCGTAGCCCGGCTCACGCAGCTTGATAAAATAAGCATTTTCAGCGAAACGACAAGCGTCGAAATACAGCGGAACCCCATACTTGTTCAGCAGGGTGCGAGTAGCTTTGATGTTTGCCATGGAAACCGGTTGACCGCCACCGGAATTATTAGTCACCGTTAACATGCAAAGGGGGATTTTTCCTGCTCCCACTCGCTTGATCAGCGCTTCCAGTTTTTCCAGATCCATATTGCCTTTGAAGGGGTGGATGCTGGCGGGATCGCGGCCTTCATCGATCACTAGATCAAGCGCCTGAGCACCCCGGAATTCCACATTGGCGCGGGTGGTATCAAAATGGGTGTTGTTGGGCACCACATCGCCTGCTCTGCACATCACTGAAAACAGGATGCGCTCCGCCGCCCGCCCCTGGTGAGTGGGAATCACATGGGTGAAACCAAATATTTCTTTGACCGCCTTCTCAAAGCGCTGGTAGCTGACACTGCCGGCATAGGATTCGTCACCACGCATGATGGCCGCCCACTGTTCCGAACTCATGGCACCGGTACCGCTATCGGTGAGCAGGTCAATCAACACGTTCTGAGCTTCAATCTTGAATAAATTATAATGTGCTTCTTTTAAATATTTTTCCCGCTCGGCCACAGAAGTCATGCGAATCGGTTGGACGGATTTAATGATAAACGGTTCGATTACAGTGCGAAAACGTGGTTTTTCCGGCATGATTTAGCCCATATCCTCTTATTTAATCGGACTACAAATTAACCTTGCTCAACACCGGATGAAATCATTTGCTTTTTACTCTTTCAAAACCGAAAAAGGTGCCATAGCTAGCAAAAAAAAGGCTGCCTTTTACGGGCAGCCTTTTTATAAAGAAATAAAATTAAGCTTTATTCGATCATTTCACCGCCACCGATCAGGTCGGCCAGTTTGAAAGTTCCGTCTTTTTCCATTTCCCGGGCAACCTGTACTATACTTTTCCGGGCTTTGTCAATTTCCCGCTTGGCCACCACGCCTTCTACCGGTTCGTACATAGCCTGCTTTTTCTGGGGCAGGTTTTCCAGCACGTGATTAACCGTATCCTCGTCCATGCCCTTCATGGCCATGGCGATGGTGTCCAGCTCTACTGAGTTCATTAAATCGCGCAGCAATCCATCGGTGAAAAATTCGAATATATTTTCAAAAGTAAGATGGTATTTTTTGACTTCTTTGGCAAGTTCCGGGTTTTCCAGCGATATCGCTTCGAGATATTTGCGTTCTTCTTCCGGATCCATATCACCCAGAATAGCAGCGATGTCTTGCCCTCCACCACGGGAAAAATTAATGGTCCGGGGTAGGAAATGGGATTTATCCTCTAAATCATGCGCCACATCAACCACCCCTTCCAAGGGAATGTCGTTCAGGTCACCAATTTCAATCAGTACACGACCCTTGGTTTCGGCATCCAACCGAACAAGAACTAACATCCGTCGTTCCTGAGGTAATTGAGCCATGGCAATGGCGATCACCCGGGGTTGCTCCGAAACCAGCAACGCCACGACTTGCTCGTCAGTCAGGTGTTCCATGAATGCAAACGGTTTTCTGGGTTCATCGCCGGATTCATTGAATTTGTCACTGATGAAACTGAAATAGAATTCTTCTATTACCCGCTTTTTGACTTTAAAAGATATGGAGCCCAACTCCCTGATCGTGGAACGCACTTTGCGCAAATCAGTCTGGGTTAATCCTTTTATCAGAGTCATTGCCAGGCTTTCACCTAGGACTGAGAAAAGAATGGCTACTTTTTGTAAGCCGGACAGGCGGTTATAATCTGTGATCATATTAAGATCCTGTTATTTTTTCTTTTTCTTGCCTTTTGCTTCTTCCGGTTCAGCCGGGGTCTCTTCCGGTTCAGCCGGGGCTGGTGGTGCTTCTTCCTGTATCCACTCCCGTACAATTCGCGTTGCTGTTTCCGGTTGTCCCACACTCATTGATACTACGGCTTTGCGCATATCGTTTATTTCGCTCTGCACTACACCGGGGTCGTCGGCGACCGGAAGTGGTGGCGCAACTGGAGCCACCGGTTGAGGTGGTGGTGCGACCACTGGAGCTGGTTCTGGTTGGCTCGGTTCTTGGGCAATTACTTCCTTCTTAGGCGTTCTTTTTTTTTTCCGGGGTCGGGGCGGTGGCATCATCCATGGTGGTGGCGGTGCATAGCGCGGTTTATTGCGACTATTCATTACCAAAACAGACACCAGTGCGATAACAGCTAGTAATGTGATTAATCCCATCAAATACAGGGGCAAGTTGCTGATTCCACCTTTGATTTTGTCAAGTTCGGCCTGAACACTTTCGAGGCTGGTTATTTTCTCAGAAATTTGAGCGTCTAATGCTGACCGTTCGCCCTCGGCCAAATCAACCCTGGCCTGGGCCGCCAGTGCTTCGGAATCAGACATACTGGCAACAGACAATTGATTTCTCAAATTGAGAATCTCCTGATTTAACTGGAGTAACCGCAAGGAATCCCGTTGCAATATATCTTCTTTCTCCTGTTCAAATGCGCGGGTACGAGCTGTCATTTCAATTTTTGTTAATTCGGACTGGAAATAAGTCCTATCTTGATCCCGGCGCTGGGTTTCTTCCTGTTTATAAGCTTCCAATTCTTGTCGCCAGTCCCTTTCGGCTGTTACTGATTCTACCTCACGTTGCTGCTCCATTGCATCCACCTTATCAGCAATACTTTTCAAGAGGATGGCCTCGGCGGAGCGCTGGTCCCGGCGTTCTTTAAATGTGGCAGTCATGATACTCAACTCATCACCCCGGGCACGATTGTAGCGTGCTGCGACCATAATAATCTGGCGAATGTTCTCGATTAATTCCGGAGCGGCACCTTCCTGCAGTATCAGGCTGATATCCATTTTGCGAATATTGGCACCCGACAATCGCTTATCGGTAACAACCCGCGATAAGATTTTATCGCCGTTTGTTTTTGCAGCCATTTGCTCTGCTGGCATATCAGATTCTGCTGCTGCAATGTCTTGCGAGCCGCTCATCTCAAATTCAAACCCCGGAATTGGTAGATAATCACTGGATCCGCTGCCCGATTCCATTTGTGCAGCGCTTTCATCAATTGAACGCGATAAATCAGTTAATTGATTTCCCACAGATCGATCAGCGCCTGGTGCAACGGTAATCTGCTCTTGAACTTCACTGGTAAGTTCCAGATCAATGCTCACATCAATGACATATTTTTGCTCATCAATGATTTTAGAAAGAGCTTCGGTAATCTTCTTCCGAATATCGTTTTCCAGCATCAATTTCTGGGTAAGATAACTGGTTTCCTGCCCAATCACCGGTTTGCATAACAGGGCCACGGTCGTAAATAGTAATAGTTTGCTTGACAACCGCATCTTCATACTAACTCCTTTATTGAACAAAATTGCTGCGTTCATTTTGCCTTAAACGTGATTTCCACACGCCGGTTTTTCGCCTTGGCAATTTCATCCCGATTGTAACGGGGTATCATATTTCTGGTTAACACACGATCGGTAGGACGATCCCGAGGTAAAAATTCGGCTAAACCGACTGCCTCAAGACGGATTGGGTCTACGCCGATTTCAATTAGTTGTCGCACGACACCCGCGGCGCGTGCTGCAGATAATTCCCAGTTGCTGGGGTATTTATCCTGAAATTTTTCCGGTAATTGATCGCTGTCAGTATGTCCCTCGATCGCAATTCTGAATTTATTATTCGGGTCATTTATCGTTGGCAATATTTTTTCAAGCACATTAATAATTCCTGGTTGTAAATCGGCAGACCCGGAACTGAAACTGATATCTGATGAAATACCGATCGTCACGCCTTTGGGGCTAGTGCTGATCTCAACATTTTTTTGCAGATCTTTATTTTCTTTCATCATTTGGCTAACGGCCGCCTTAACATCGGCCAGATTCATGGCTTTTCCTTTTTTGGTCTGCTTGCCAACCTTTTTACCCATTGAATCCGCCATTTCCTGCAATTTCACCGGGTCAATCGTGGAGATCGCTGCCAGCAAAACAAAAAAGGCCAACAACAAAGTCATCATATCCGCGAAAGTACCGTACCATCCCGGGAGACCTTCTTCGACTGAAGCCACACCTTTGGCTTTGTATTTTTTTATCTCTTTGGCTGTTGCAGCCATGCTAAACTATTCCCGTTTCCATTCCTTGGGCGGTATATAAGAGTTCAGTTTTTCACGAACGATCAGTGGGTGTTTACGCTGATGAATCAGGCGGGTAGCCTCAATCAATAGAGCCTGCAGAGAGCTGGTGTGAACAATGCGTTGATTAAATTTTGCTGCCATGGGCAGGAAAAAAAGATTCGCAAAAACCGATCCGTAAAAAGTGGTGATCAGTGCT
The DNA here is from genome assembly GCA_013203015.1 of Fidelibacterota bacterium. Taxonomy (GTDB): domain Bacteria; phylum Fidelibacterota; class Marinisomatia; order Marinisomatales; family TCS56; genus JABMPO01. The sequence continues at coordinate 3,761 of JABMPO010000389.1, read as the reverse complement.
GCTGACATTCCAGCCCCCAGTGCGTCGGTACCGCCACCTTCATCGCCGCCAAACCCAGCTAGCATTATTACCAGACCAATCAATGTACCAATCATACCCCAGGCTGGCGCCATGGTGCCCATCGTTTTCAGTAGATCGGCCTGACTTTTTTCCCTGATCTCACGGTAATCGATTCTGGTTTCCAGAATTTCGGTTAATTCGTCCAATGAGTAGCCATCGACAACCATTTGTATTCCATCCCGAAAAAAAGGATTCTTAATCGAGCCTATTCCCGCTTCCAATTCCTTGGGACCTTTCCGTCCGATTTCAGCAATTCGGATAGATTCATCGACAAAAGGACTAAGTCTAATTACGCCGCCCCTGAAAACGACGCTAATAGCACCAAACAATTTTGCCAAATCCGGCATTGGGAACGCAACTGATAGTGATGCTATCATGCCTCCGAAAACAATCAGAAAACTTGAAAAGGAAAGAAAGCCCATCATATTTGCACCGGCAGCGGTGGCAGCCACGTAAATTCCGCCAAAAATTGAACCTGCTCCGACAATGATACCAATGATTGTTGCAATGTCCATACTAAACCCTATTCATCAATTATGCTGGTGGATTTTAATCTATTTTCATGCAATGCTTTTAAAATATTGCGAACATCTTCATATTCCGGATCCATTCGCAAGGCCAGGTTCCAGTTGATGGTCGCCCGCTGAACATCGCCCAACTTGTAATATATCGAGCCCCGGCGGGCATAAGCCAGAGCCAGATTGGGATTCAACTCCAGCGCCAATTCAACTTCCTGTAGCGCTGTCCGGTAATCACCGGCATAAAAATAGCGCAATGAGCGTGATAGGTGGCGCATTGCCTCATTCATGTTTCGCTCGATCACATTGCTGGACAATTTCATTGATTTAAGAGAATCTTCCAGGTGTAGTGAGCGCTGTTCCATGGCTGAAAGTCTAACCATCAGGTTACGCATTTCATTCTGTACCAGGGACATAGAATCACGCAGAGTCATTACCGCCGCATCAGCCATTGCCAGAGTTGAATCGACTTGTCCCGATAAGGATTCATACGGATCGGTTCCCGGCAAGATAATCTGATCTCCCACCATTGCCGGGCCGGTTGCGGAAATCATCTTTTCCCCTGCCCGCGGTACCGACATCTCCAGGCCTATCGTAAGTCCCGGATGACCGGCCCAATACGCTGATTCCCAATCGGGTAATTTTTCAATGTGGGTGAACCCTAGGCTCAGGCGATAATCCGAGGTAAGGGGGATGCGGAGTCCCACATTGATACCTGTTCCGTCAAATTCACCCACAAGATCGAGACCTCCCCATTTAGCAAAATAGGGAGTGTTTAATAAAAATCCGGCAAATACACCGGTTCGTGTTCCGCTCACGGTATCGCTGGCAACTGTATCAATGGTTGCCAGGCCACCGCTGCCAAACCCCATATAAGTACTCATGCGATACGAACCGATTTCTTTATCACTGCTGATCACACCGAAAACAGACAGTTGTTCGGGGTCCAGCTGTAGCCCGCTGTCATCTCCGGCATTTTGAAAAATAATATCCTGAATACCGGTGGTGATGGAAATATCACCATAGGAATAAATTTTATACTGCATGTGAAAACCAAATTCAACCGGAGCTGTAAACGGAACAGTGCCTATAGTTTCCAGGTCGGTAGTATCGGCCCCCTGAACGGAACTGAAGCCGGCCAAAAAATTATTTCCTAACTCGGAGTAGAAATATACTCCTTTGGTCATGTTCAGATAAGAAAAGTTGTGGATTTCGGTACCAAATCCCGCAGTAAATAAATTTGGCGACCGCGACACCCGGCTGAATGGTATCTTCATCATCGGTCCCGGTCTGGTGTAAGCTCCCCTTGTGCCAGCCAGAGCAGTACTTAAAAAACTGAAAGATAATAGTATTATCAAAGCTTTTCTCATGGTACCATTTCCGCTTTTTTAAGCTCCATGCGGGCTAATTTTATGTACTCACTGCCCGGATATTTATCTACTAACTCGCCAAACGCAAACAAAGCCTGTTCTTCCTGACCTATTTTTCGATATAGTAATCCTTTTTGAATCAAGGCGTCATCGTGGCGATCCGTTTTCCCCAATACCATAATTTCATCCAGAATATTCAGAGCGGTATCGTAATGCGCAAGCCGCTGGTGGGAATCAGCTTGCCAATATAAAACATTGGCTTTGGTTCGCAGACTAACATCGGTCATTACCAGTCGGCTAAAATGCTTGAGGGCCGCTGTAAAATTTTCGCGCTGGTAAGCAAACACACCGGCCATATACTCGGTTTGATCAAAACGAACGATTGTATTTTCGGGAGCAACAACAACAGGCTGCTCTATTGGTTTGGATTCCACTGATACCGGTTCCAAATCTTTCCGATTGATTTCCGGTTTCTCAACAATATTTTCAGTGACTGGTTGAGTGACCATTGCGGCGGGCGATCGACTCGATTTTCGCATTTCCGTTAATATTACCCGCAATTCCTCGTTTTCATGCTGCAAACGATTCATTTCAGCGTGAAACGAACTTTCGAGTGAAGCGATTCGAAGATTAATACGATCCAAGGTGCCCATCATCTCCTTGGATGTGGTCATATAAACAGACCCACTCTTAACTTTATTAATTCTGAATTTTACTTCGTTGGAAGGAGATTCTATCAACCGTGAATATTGTTCCTTGCCCGTCACCGGTTCAATAACAATTCCCAGATCAAGGAAAAATATATCCGAGATCATCGCTGGCGGCGCACTCTGTGCCCCCAGCAACGATAAGCAAAAAAGAAGCAGCATAACTCCGGCCAGCGGTCTAGCTAAGCCCACCGGCGGTGTCAATTGCATTATTCGTATTCCTCCCAGTCAATCACATATGAATAACCGATAAACGAACCGAAGGAATGAGGAATGTATAGTTCGAAATTTCCTGCTGCGCCTGGTAACAGGGTAGCGTCCGTGGTAATACCGGAATCAAATGTATGAAAAGCGCCGCGGATGAAAGTAGTCAGGGTTTTTGTTTCACCACTCCAGTTCTTACGAAAAACAAAATCCACTTTTACAAAATCAGATCGTCGACCACCAATATTTTTTATTTCACCAGCAAAAATTACGTTACCCTGGTTGTCTTTGGTTTCATTGATATTACCGACCAAAACACAGTTCGCTGAATATTTTTTATCAGCATTGCGATCAGTCGAGGATGTGCCAGTATAATTGGGTTGAGCCAGTTTTGGCATTGGCGGTGGCGAATAGGAATCACGAATCTGTTCCGGGATGTATTCCTGGGTTTCTTCCGATACAACATTATCGACAATACGAACAATCGTGGCCCGATTGATGACTAAATACCCTACCAGTGTTTCCACTTTCAGTGTTTTTTCATCCTGGTAAACAATCTTACCAAATACCGTGCTGCCGTTTTTAAGAATAATCTCCTTGGAATAAATCGCAAGCGGATTAACCCACATTTTGCTCATGGCCTTGAGATTTTCAACCTCCGAATTGAGGTGTTTTAGCTCTGCTGCCATTTTCTTAATCTCAAAACTGAGTTCGTTAATAATGTAGTTTTCATCGGTGCCGGCAATGGGTTCGGCTCCGGTAGATTGAGAATTTTTAGGTGGCGCCTTGACTTCTTGCACAACGGCGAGAATTATTTCAAGGTCTTTAATATCATCATCGGCAATTGTTATTCGTTGGTTGGCTTTCCCGGATGCACCACCATCAGCCTTGATGATATAGGT
>JABMPO010000058.1 GCA_013203015.1 Fidelibacterota bacterium | reverse complement strand
GAACCATATACGCAAATAATGCAGTTGCTGCAGGTTGAACCAGCTAATTCGGTAGTCATTGAAGATTCTGTTAACGGCGTCCGGTCCGGGAAAGCCGCCGGCGCTCGGGTCATCGGCTTATCGGCAACCTATTCAGCCAATGATTTATCAGAAGCGGATATTTGTGTAAAATCGCTCAATGAGATTGATGTTAACTTAATAAACAGTTTAGTGGATGCTGCCCATTAAAATAATCCCAATTAATCAGAATTACCTGGAATTCTGGCATCGGATTTATAATGATCCTGCCACCAGACAACATCAGCCAATCCAGCCGACTACAATGGCAGAACAAGAGGTAATGCTGAATCGGTTTGTTGATCACGATTTGGCAAATAACACCCTGCCTTCTTATAAATGGATTTTAATTGAATCCGAGAGTAGCCAGCCAATCGGATTTGCTTCTTTTCACCGCTTACAGATTGAACAGGGGATTGGTAGAATCGGCTATTCAATATCACCGGAATTCTGGGGTAAAGGTTATGCCACCCAGGCCGTAGTTCAATTGACATCATTAATATTCCGGAAAACGAACATGGAGCGCCTGGAAGCTGTTTGCAGTATTCACAATCCGGCCAGCCAACGGGTACTCGATAAGGCGGGATTCAAATATGAGGGGGTTCGCCGGGATTATCTTCGCATCCGTGACGAAAGAATTGATCACCACAGTTATGCCATTTTAAAATCAGATTGGTTAGCAAAATAAGAATATCAATTTGGAGTGGATTGACATGGTCAATCCAAGCATCAACTGGGTTGATGCAATCCAAAGGGTAGGTAATACTGTTATTTTCGATAGAATATCCACTAAACTAAATAATATGCGCAACGGGTTAATATTAACTGATTTTCCTGTTTCAGCAACGAAATCCTGTGGTTAAGCAATCCACCTACTGGAACTACCTGGAGGCAATCGCCCGGGGTGCGACTATCATTTTAGATGGAGCAATGGGCTCCCAGTTGATAAAGCATGGTTGCCCGTCGCCATTACCTTTGTGGTCGGCCTCCGCCAATCTTGATGCTCCCGAAACTGTCAAAAAAACCCATCAATCTTATCTCGCTGCCGGCGCGCAGATTCTGACCACCAATACTTTCAGGACCACCGCGCGAACATTTATAAAACTAAATTGCGGGCGTAGTCGCGCCCGTCGGCTGGCGCTGACGAGTCTAAAGAAAGCGGTTTGGGCAGCCAGAACCGCCAGTGCGGAATCCTATTTGGTGGCAGGTTCAATTGCGCCGCTGGAAGATTGTTATTGCCCGGAATTATTTCCCGGCATCGAGACAGCCCGGCCCGAATTTGCCGAATTGGGTCAGGATTTGTATTCAGCCGGAGTTGATCTGCTGTTGTTCGAAACCATGGGAAGCTTGTTTGAAGTCAGGGCGGCCTTGTTGGCAACCGATCATCTGGAACTCCCTCGCTGGGTAAGTTTCCTGATTAAAAATGGACGGCAGCTCTGGAATGGTGATACCCTGGTTGATGCCCTGGAATTGGTCAAAAGCCATGCCGTAGATTTGGTGTTGATCAATTGCAGTTCCATCACTCACACCAGCGAATCTCTGAGTGTAATTAAAGTGCATTGGTCCCGCCCCTGGGGCGTATATCCCAATCTTGGTACGGGAAAACCAGCCATCGACGGTGACATCACAGCCATAATCCCTAAGGCTGAAATTGAAACAATGATAATTGATTTTATCGATAGCGGAGCAGCCGTAATCGGAACCTGCTGCGGTTCGGGACCGGAGCATACCCGTCTGATCAGCAAATTGATAGCGGCTAGCGGAGATGTCCATGAGTAAATCATTGCGTGACCGTTTACGGGAACTGGACCAGGAGCAAAAACCGGGAGATATCCATCGGCGATTAGAGCGTGTTTATCGGCAGGGGAATAGAAACAAGACTTTTCCCGACGAAACAGTAATTCGGGATGCTCGTGGTATTCATGAATTTGTGGACGGAAATTATGAAAACACCAGTTTTGGTGATGTTTTTGTAGCTCGCCAGCACTATCCCTGGAATTATGAACATGGTAATCAAACACCGGAAATTATTAATTCAATCGCCGGTAACTGGCTGAATCGATTGGGTAATTTCAGTGATCAATCCGATTTTGATGTGGGAAAAACGCTTTTCATCGATACTGAAACTACCGGACTGGCGGGTGGTAGCGGAACCCTGGCATTCATGATTGGAATTGGATTTATTGAGCAGGATGGGTTTACGGTTCAACAGTATTTTGCCGATGCCTTCAATTGTGAAGAAGGCATGCTGGACTTGGTTGCAGATTTTGTGGAGCCCTATACCACTATCGTCAGCTTTAACGGAAAGACTTATGATCTTCCCCTGCTATCGACCCGCTACATTTTAAAACGGCGGACATCACCATTTGATGGTCTGGATCATCTTGACCTGCTGCATATTGCGCGTCAGATTTGGGGCTACCAGTTGGATAATTGCCGGTTGCAGACAATCGAACAGGAAGTCCTGGATTTCAAGCGGGCTGAAGATTTGCCGGGCAGTGCTGTTCCTCAGGCTTATTTCAAGTTTTTACAGGGGCGCGGGGCCGACCCCCTGTATCGGGTATTTGAGCATAATGCCCATGATATTTTAACGTTGGGAATATTATTACCTTTGGTCTGGGAGATTACCCGCCCCGATAGTCAGGCCGGTAATTTGCAGCTCAGTCGCAGTAAAATTCTGCTGCGTCATGGTGAGCGGACAGCAGCGCGCCAGGCGCTTGAAATTTTTATTGCGGCTGAAAAATATGGTCAATTAAAACAGCGGGGTTGTCTGGAACTGGCTCGTATATATAAACAGGATGGCTTGTGGGACGAAGCTTGTCACTTCTGGAAAGCGGTGATTTCCACCAGCAAAGTGTTCTTTTTGGAACCTTATGTAGAACTTGCTAAATTTTATGAGCATAAGAACCGTGATTGGGATCAAGCTTTGGAATTAACCCTAGCGGGAATTTCCGGATTATCTACCGGTCGTGATCGTGAAATGAGGGAGTTGATTCATCGTAAGACTCGTTTGAAAACAAAAATCAGAAGAAAATTATGACAGCAATTATTTCCTTAATTATCTGGCCGCTGGCAGTAGGTGGATTTATTATCGCCGGGGGACTATTATTAATTTCCATTTTTATAATTCCCCGTGATCGATTACACCCCCTGGTCCGCGTCTTTTGCCGGGTTATTCTTTTGTGTTCGGGACAAATACTGATAATTAAACGGGAAACTGATGATATCGGACCCGGACCTTATATCTACATGTTTAATCATGCCTCGCTTTTTGATGTTTTTATGGTCGGTGCTATTGTTCGGCATTATATAACCGCAGTGGCAGCAGAATATCAGTTTTCTTACCCGATTTGGGGAACATTACTCCGAAGATATGGAATAATTCCTATCCTTCGGTCAAATATTAAACAGGCCATAGCCAGCCTTGATAAAGCCGAAGATGCAATTAAAAATGGTGATTCATTCCTAATCTCACCGGAAGGCACAAGAACCCTGGATGGCAATCTGCGGGTGTTTAAAAAGGGTGGGTTTCATGTAGCGCTGCACACCGGAGCTACCATTATCCCAATGGCTTTTGGCGGAACATTTCAAGCTAAGCCAAAAACCGATTGGCGAATCCGACCAGGAATTTTACGGGCTTATGTGGGACAGCCGATTACGGCAACCGATTACCAGGGAATGTCAGTAAAGGAATTATGCGAGTTAACCAGAGACCGTATTCAAAATTTAATTCAGGAGAATTGCTGATCTTGCACGGAACCTGATAAATCAATCATAAACAATCATAGATGATGTAGATTTAGCAACCGCAAAAGCTGATAAAAATTATAGAAAAGGGAAAATTAGCGTGGATAAACAAGATACCGACGATCTAATGTCAACCTTGGGTTCCGGGGAAGATCCTGAAAAAAAACCTGAAGAAAACGATTCATCTGATCCGGAACAGGAAAAAAAAGATGAGCTTAACCAACTCAATATCGATAATGCCACCGTTGATGGCCTACCTGAAGTTGATGATTCCCCTGATCAGGATGTAACTCCTGAGCCGGAGCCTACTGAACCTGCCCCGGCTGAAGAAGATGTCCCACAGGAGGCACTCCCGACCGAGGAAACGAGTAACCTCCCATCGGATACTTCCTCACAGCCACAGGCTCAGCCGTCGTTCTATCTGGTTGAACTTTACAGTAGCCAGGGGATG